>CBHCMH010000334.1:0-3059 GCA_965974445.1 uncultured Rhizorhapis sp. | reverse complement strand
GTCCCCCTCCCCCCCCCCAAATCACCCACTCGCTACCCGCTCCGCCAGCTTCCGCACCATTTCCCGCACGTCGGCCGGCGTATCGCCGCTGACCACCTCGACATAACCGATCCCGGCCCGGCGCAGGGCTTCCCGCTTTACGGCATCGCGCGCGGCTGTGTTTCGGCTATGGTGATGGCCCTTGCCCTGAAACTCCACGGCATGGAGCGGGCGGCAATCGGCGTCGACGATCAGCAAGTCGACGCGCTTGGAATTGACCGCGAAAAAGGCGGCTTCATCGGGGCTTGCGAGGATCTCGCCCAGCGAAACCTGCCCCATGGCGCGCCAGCCGGGACTATGGTCGGACAGCGCCTGATCGATTACGCCAAGCAGACGGCGCTCGCTCCTGTTGAGCAATGGACGGGCGGTAAATGTCGCCTCCATGACCAGCCGCAACTGATCGGCGGCGGTTTGTGTCGGTGAAGCCTTGCCGACGCTGATCGGTGTTACGTCAGCGGACTTCCGGCTTTTTCCGTATTTCCGTTCCCAAAAGCGCCGCCTTTCTGCGCGATTGATCTTTTCGCCAACCCGCTCGGCTGCGATGCCGCACACCGCTCCGACCGCAAGCACAAGTGCAAGCAGCCACGGCTTGTCAATAAGGGCTATAATTTCCGGGGCCATAAGAATGTATAGACAAAATTATCCGCCCTCGGGTCAAGTAATCGTTAATGGCGGGACGGGGTATTATGCAGCAAAGCCTTGCGCCCAACCACTTCCCCGGTCCATGCTCATTCCCATCATGAAACACGCAAATCTGGTCCCCGCCCTCGCGCTTCTCACCCTTGCCGCCTGCCATTCCGGGCCGGATGACAGCAAGGCCAAGGCCCCCGGCGACAGCGGCTCGACCCAGGCCTATGGCGAGATCGCGGAGAGCGAGACGCTGCGCTTTACCGGCACGGAGCCATTCTGGGGCGGCAGCGTGACCGGCAACAGCCTCATCTATTCCACGCCCGAAAATCAGGAGGGCGCGACCATCCCGGTCGAGCGTTTCGCGGGGCGCAACGGCCTGTCCTTCAACGGAACGCTGGATGGCGGGGAGTTCGTCATGGCCGTGACGCCGGGCGCGTGCAGCGACGGCATGTCCGACCGCGTCTATCCGTTCGCCGTCATGCTGAGGATCGGCGGCGAAACCCGCAATGGCTGCGCCTGGTCGGACGCTCACCCGTTCAAGGGCTCCCCCGCGCCCTGAACGGGTCGCCGCGCGACGCTTACAGCATTGACGGCCACACCGTCGCCACCGCGACCGCCAGGCTGCCTAGGCCAATCCCGCCCGCCAGCAGGCGCGTGCCGTGCAGCCGCGTCCACAGCAGAAAGCCGGTCAGGCTCATGGCGATCAGTGCACCCGCGATGCTGTCCAGGAACAGGATCCAGCCGATGCCCAGCCCCGACCCCTTGTGCAGGTTCTTGATGAAACCAAGCACATTGTCCGCTTCCTGCCGCACGGACACACTGCGCGATCCCGGCACATATTCCACGGTCAAACGTCCATTGGCCTGGCTGAAGGCGAGCGCCCATTTTTCCGCTTCCCGATGCTCTCGCCCCATGAAGCGCTTGCGTTCACCGCCCTTGGCGTCGGCCGCTCCGCCTTCCTTTTTGGGCGGACGGGGCTTGGTGGAAAGGCCGAATTCCTTCGCCGCCCATGCCCCCAGCGCCTTTTCATCGGGAATGCGCGCGGGATCGACGGCGATGTCCATGGCGCTCACCTCCACCGCCTCGCCCGTGTCGATCTTCATGATGCTGCGGTGGTTGAGCAGCACGCCCGACAGGCCCAGCATGAAGAACAGCAGCGCCCCCCAAAAGCCGGTCCAGGCATGCACCTTCTTCAGCCAACGGATGAAATCCGCCCGCTGCCAGCGGGAGGGGACGAAGAGAAGACCGGATTGGTTGAGGCGGAAAGTCGTCACAGGTCGGCCCATTTGCGCAAGAGGTTGTGGTATGTGGCGGTCAGGCCCAGCACGGCGGGGTGGCTGTCGCCCAGCTCCGCGCGCGTGAGGGTGATGGAGCGGTCGAAGCGGTAAAGCAGTTCGCGCCCGCTATCGTCGCGGACCATCGACTGGGTCCAGAAGAAAGCGGCCCAGCGGCTTCCCCGCGTCACCGGCTCCACGCGATGCAGGCTGTCGGCGGGGTAGAGGACGAGGTCGCCCGCCTCGCACTTCACCCGTTGCTCGCCATAGCTGTCCTCGATCACCAGCTCGCCGCCGTCATAATCGGCGGGATCGCTGAGGAACAGGGTGGAGGACACGTCGGTCCGCACCCGCTGCCGCGCCGAGGGGATGTAGCGGATGGCATTATCGACATGGGCGTTAAAGCCCATGCCAACATCGTAGCGGTTGAACAGCGGCGGAAAGACGCGCAGCGGCAGCGCGGCGGCGTTGAAGACGTCATTATTGCCCAGCGCGCGCAGGATGATGTCGCCCAGCGCCTGCGCCTCAGCCGCGTCTCCCGGTACCTGCAAATTGTTCTTGGCAACGGCCGATTGGACGCCCGCCGTCACCCGCCCGTCCACCCATCGGGTTTCAGTCAGCACCTTGCGGCAATGCGCGACTTCCTCAGGCGAAAGCAGGGAGGGGATTCTGATCAGCATTGCCGTATCTTTCCAAAATGAAAGGAAGGACCGGCGATCGAAATCGCCAGTCCCTCCACCTTCTGCCGGGTCGCAGGGTCAGAAGGCAACACCCAAGGTTCCAACAAACGCCCGGCCCGCCGCCGGGACGACGCGGCTGCCGTTGACCTGCGCATAATAGAGTTCGTCGGTCAGGTTGTAGCCGTTCACGGCGATGCGGAACTTGCCGAAATTATAGGCCACGACTGCATCGAAGGTCGTGTAGGACGGCACCATCTGGCTGTTGTCGGTGTTGAGATAGACTTTCGACTGGTAATTCATACCGCCGCCGATCTCCAGACCCTTGAGCGGACCTTCGACAGGCTTGTAGCTCGCCCAGGCGGACCGCGCATGTTCGGGAACATAGCGGACCTGGTTGCCGGCAATGGCATCGCCGTCCTCCGTCCCGTCAGGCCGG
>CBHCMH010000333.1:0-3064 GCA_965974445.1 uncultured Rhizorhapis sp. | reverse complement strand
GGGGATCGTTGCGAAATTCGTGCGTGGAGGATTTTGGGGCGAGTATGGGGCTTTTGGGGTGGTGTAATCGGGGGCTGGACCCCCGCAATTTACAGCGCGGCGGGGTATTTTGGCGCCGATCAGACGAGTTTGAGCGATCGGTTCATGTTGTAGGCGAGCGCGATGAGGAAGAAATGGCTTCGGTTCCGGGCCAGGCCTCGGTAGCGGACCTGCCTCAGGCCCATCCACCGCTTGAAGGTTGCGAACACCCCTTCGACCTGGGCGCGGATCGGCGCAATCAGCTGGTTGTGGCGCTGCTGCCAACGGCTGAGCGGCGGACCGCCGCCCCAGCTCTTGTGCATGATCCTGGGCTTGATGCCGAGGCTCTTGAGCCAGCGCCGCCGCTCGCGCTTGGCATAGCCCTTGTCGGCATAGACCGCCTGCTCGTCGCCGCAGACAAGGCCGTCGGCAGCAGAAGTGTCGTTGACATTGGCCGGGGTCAGTTCCAACCGCCGGATCAGCCGGCTGCCCTCATCGGCACCGACATGGACCTTGTAGCCGTAATGGGTGCCGCGCCGTCCCTTGCGGGCGGTCATCGCCGCATCCGGGTCGACCGGCGCGCGCATTCCGTCCGAAGACCCCGGCCGGAACGGCGTCTCCACCAGCGAGGCGTCGATCATCGTGCCGCGCTTGAGGATCAGCCCCCGCTTGTCGAGCTGATGCTCAAACTCGGCAAACAGCTTCTGCGCCAGTCCCGCCTCGGCCAACCGGTTGCGGAACCGGCACAGCGTCGTGTGATCCGGCGAGGGCGCCTCCAGCGACAGCCCCAGAAACTTGCGGAACGACACCCGGTCGTTGATCGCCTCCTCCAGATCAGCATCCGAAAGCCCGTAGCACTGCTGCAGCAACAACGCCTTGAGCATCATCAGCGGATCATGCGGCGGCCGCCCCGCCCCCTCGGGACGAAGTCGCGCCAACAGCTTCTCAAAACGATACCATTTCACTTCCGCCGACAGCCGCTCAAGGCTCCCATTGCGCCCCAGTTTCGGAGAAACCCAACCATCCGCAAAGCCAAGCTGTCCCATCATCGTCATCTCCCACAATGACGACAATGAATCAAACTTGACTGAATTATGCAACGATCCCATTGAGGGAGAGGGTTCCGGACAGCTCCTCCCCACATCACACCGACCGGCATAAACCATTAAATTCTCGGGAACATTTCCCCCCTTCGCCTGTTCATCCAACGTGGCTCCTGGGATACTGCATTGCCATCCCAGGCGGGTCGCACCAATTGGGACGAAGGGTCAGGGATAGCCTGACGTCCCCTTTTTGGCCGGAAGCCCGCCCGTGCTCACCCCCGGAGCAAGCCGCCCAGCACGCCGCGCATGATGCGCCCGGCAAGGCCGCCTGATGCCGACTTGCGCCCGCCGCCGAAAATCTGGCGGCCGATTTCGTTCGCGACCTGCCGGCCGATGGACGATCCCGCCGAACGGGTGGCTGACTGGATCGCCCTGTCCAGCGCGGAGGGCTTTTCCGCCTCCCGCCCGGCCACAGCGTCGGCGCGGGCCTGTTCCTTTTCAGCCACGGCGCGCGCCTTGGCCGCCTCTGCCTCAGCCTTTTGCGCGGCCGATGCGGCGAGCGCCTGCTCCGTGCGGGCGGCAAGAATTTCTTCGGCCGATTCCCGATCGACCCTCTCCTCATATTTGCCCGCGCAGGGGCTGGTGCTCATGATGATGGCGCGCTCGCGGGATTCCAGCGGGCCGACGCGGGAGGAAGGCGCCTTGATCAGCGTCCGCTCGACCGGCGAGGGCGAACCGTCCGGCTGCAGCAGCGAAACCAGCGCTTCGCCGATGCGCAGCTCGGTGATGGCGGTGGAGACATCGACGCCGGGATTAGCGCGAAAGGTTTCCGCCGCCGCCTTGATCGCCTTCTGATCGCGCGGGGTAAAGGCGCGCAGGGCGTGCTGGACGCGGTTGCCAAGCTGTCCGGCCACATCCTCGGGAATGTCGATCGGATTTTGCGTGATGAAGTAAACGCCGACCCCCTTGGAACGGATCAGGCGGACCACCTGCTCGACCTTGTCCAGCAACGCCTTGGGCGCATCGTCGAACAGCAGGTGCGCCTCGTCGAAGAAGAAGACGAGCCTGGGCTTATCGGGATCGCCCGTTTCGGGAAGCGTTTCGAACAGCTCGGACAACAGCCAGAGCAGGAATGTCGCATAGAGCTTCGGACTGGCCATCAGCCGGTCGGCGGCCAGAATGTTGATCATACCGCGCCCGTCGGCATCGCACTGGATCATGTCGGCAATATCGAGCGCGGGTTCGCCGAAGAAATGATCGCCGCCCTGGCTTTCCAGGTTCAGGAGCTGGCGCTGGATCGCGCCGACGCTGGCCTTTGTGACATTGCCGTAACGCGCGGAAAGCTCGTCTGCATGTTCCGCGCACCACAACAACATTGCCTGCAGGTCGCCCAGATCGAGCAGCAGCAGCCCCTGTTCGTCCGCCACGCGGAACGCAATGGCCAGCACGCCTTCCTGCGTTTCATTGAGATTGAGCAGCCGGGCCAGCAACAGCGGTCCCATTTCCGAAATGGTCGTGCGGACAGGGTGCCCCTGCTCCCCGAACAGGTCCCAGAATATCACCGGATTGTCGCGGCAGGCCCAATCAGCCTGTGCGATCTCCGCCGCCCGGGCCGCGAATATATCGTGCAGCTTGCCGCTCGACGCGCCCGGCAGCGCCAGACCCGCCAGATCGCCCTTCACATCGGAAACGAAAACCGGAACGCCTGCGCTCGAAAAACTCTCCGCCAACCCTTGCAGAGTCACCGTCTTTCCCGTGCCGGTCGCGCCGGCGATCAGGCCGTGCCGGTTGGCGCGCCTGAGGTTCAGCAGTTGAGGCTTGCCCCCGCCCAGGCCCAGGAAGATGTCGGTGGTATCGGACATGGCATTGTTCCCCATGATTTGCGGGCGATCATAACCGCGCGATCAGCGAAGGTCGCGGGGAAAAATGGGTTGGGGGGGGCCGATTACCCTCTCCCCTTCAGGGGAGAGGGTGGTGAGGCGAAGCCGAACCGGGAGAGGGGA
>CBHCMH010000332.1:0-3089 GCA_965974445.1 uncultured Rhizorhapis sp. | reverse complement strand
ACCCATAGCGGCCTGATTTCGGCATTCGGCCTACATCTCGTAAAAGCCGGCGGGCTGCCGATCGCCCTGGGAAAGTCCCTGAACCGCGCTCATGAAATCCGGCAGATCGCAGACTATACAGGCGATGAAGTCAGTGCAGAACATGCAAGGGCCCTAATCGAACAAGCCGATGTCTTCGTGAATAGCATTGACTCATCCATCCGGACTGCGTCCTCCGGTGGCGGTCAGCCGACCTGAACGGATGATCTGATCTTTCTCGTCATCCCGCCGTGCCTCGCCGTAGCGTGGCCAGGAATTCGTTGCTCGTGGTCCGCAGCGCTTCCGAGCGCGAGCGCAGATTGTTGACGACGCCGCGAATGTCCTCGGCCAGGACGTTGGCCTTTTTGGCGTCCTCGGCCACTTCCTCGGCGGTCTGGCTGACCTGCTGCGATCCCGTGGCCGCGCGGGTGGCGGCGTCGTTGATGACGTTGGTGGCGCTGGTCTGATTGCCTGCGGATTCAGCGATGTCGGATGCGCGTGAGGACATCTGGCGGATATTTTCGGCGATCAGTTCCATCGACACGTCCGCCTGCGCCATGCGGTTGCGGATGCCGTCCAGAATTTCGGCGATCTTGCCGACCGCGCCATGGGTTTGGGAGGCGAGGGTCTTCACTTCGCTGGCGACAACGGCAAAGCCGCGTCCGGCCTCCCCGGCGCGGGCCGCTTCGATGGTGGCGTTGAGCGCGAGGAGATTGGTCTGCGCCGCCAGCTTCTGGATGAGATGCACGATTTCATCGACGCTGTCGGCCTGTTCGCCCAAGGCGGCAAGGCTATGTTGTCCGGAGTTGCTGGCTTCCATGGCGGCGTCGCCCATGCGCGCCTGTTCGTCCACCTGCGACGAGATGTGGCTGGCCGAATTGGTGAGCGCGCGGGTGGATTCAGCCACCGCCTGCGCCGAGCGGGTCGTGGTGCTGGCGAGATTGAGCACGCGCTGCGCCTTGGTCAGCGCGCTGATGTTGATGGAGCCGATATCGTCGGTGATCGCCGTCAGGGCGTTCATCGCCTCATCAAACTGCCTGGCGACGCTTGCCACCGAATCTTCATAGCGGGCGGCGAGGGCGAGCATCGCCTGTTCCTGCATATGGGCGGCGCGGCGACGGTCTTCTTCGCGCATTTGCCGCTGCGCGCGTTCGGCTTCGGCCTGGCGTTCCAGTTCCAGCTTGTCCTCCAGCGCCTGCTTGCGTTCCAGGTTCCGCAGTTCGGAATCGCTCCGTATGCGGGCGACGAACTGCCCGGCATTCTGGAAGAACGCATGGCACAGCATCACGACGAACAGGCCGGTAGCGACGTTGAGCACGACCGACATCTCATGGGCCTGAATGGCGATATGATATTGGATCGAAAGCCCCAGCACCATGATATAGGTGAGCGCCGCCATCGGGATCATCGAAAAGGTGAGGCCGCCGACGCAGATGACGCCGATATGGATGCACAGCATCATGGATTGCGTCGCCATGTCCGCGCCATAGCCTGATGAAATCAAAAGGCCGCTCCAGCCAAGCGAAATCAGCAGAGTATAGACCGTTATGGCGCGAAACTGAGCGCGAATGCTTTTATACTTGATGCGGCAGAGGCTGGTGCCAGGGGCGAGGAAGGCGACCGCAAGGGCGACGATTGTCTGCCAGGCGGCGAAAAAGAAGACGAATCCGGCGGCCGGCGCGTCGCGGTGAAGGATGGCGAGCGCGATCGACAGGATAATCACAGCGGGCCGGGTCCGCATCAGCCCCCTGGCCACTTCCTTTACCTGCTGCACGCCGATGCCTGCGGAAAGCGGGTCATCGTCGATATGGTTGGCAAACAGATCGTCCCATAGGCGCTTGTATTTGCCCATGGACCGAACCTGCTTCTGGTCCTTGTTCATGTCCCGACACACTCCCCACCCACATGGGGGGCACCTTTCCGGCGATTGGTTTAGCCAGGATATGGTTTAAAAATGCTTACCGGGCCGGAATGAATGGGTGGTGCAAGGGATCTGGAGGCACAGGGCAGGGCCGCGCGAAAACGGACCGTGCCTGAATGGACAGGCTATGGATTTTGAGGCACATGCCCTTTGCACAGGACCTGCGTCCATTGTTTGTGAGGCGATATTGGAATTCCGGCCGCTTGAAATTCCCGGTCTCGTGGAGGTAGTCCCCCGAAAGATTGGCGACGATCGAGGATATTTTGCGGAGATATTCCGCGAAGATCGGTTCCGTGAAATTGCGGATGTCGATTTTGTTCAGGAAAATCAATCGCTGAGCGTTGACGTCGGCACCGTCCGCGGGCTGCATTTTCAGACGGAGCCCTTCGCGCAGGGGAAGCTGGTTCGTTGCCTGAGCGGTGCTGTCTTCGACGTAGCGGTCGATCTGCGCAGGGGCTCCCCCCATTTCGGAGACTGGGCGGCGATTGAACTGACGGTGGAAACGGGCAATCAGCTGTGGATTCCTGCGGGCTTTGCTCACGGTTTTTGTACGCTGCTGCCCCAGAGTGTCGTGTGCTACAAAGTCACGTCTTATTATAGCCGGGAACAGGACAAGGGCGTGGCATGGGATGACAGCGAGATTGGCATCGTTTGGCCAGAGATTGCCGATCCGGCGACGTTGTCGGCAAAGGACCGGTCACAGCCGCGCCTGGCCGATCTCCCGGCGCATTTCAGTTATGAAGGATAGGCCATGCGCGTAATCGTAACGGGCGGCGCGGGCTTTATCGGTTCCGCCCTCGTCCGCCATCTGGTGCTGGACAAGGGCTATGATGTCCTCAATATCGACAAGCTTACTTATGCTGGCAATCTTGAATCGCTGAAATTGGTAGATGGGCGCAATAATTATCAGTTCCTGCAGGCCGATATCTGCGATCGTCCGGCGATAGAGCGGGCGATGGCCGATTTCCGGCCCGACCGCGTCATGCATCTGGCGGCCGAAAGCCATGTGGACCGCTCCATCACCGGTGCGGCCGACTTTGTTCAGACCAATGTCATCGGCACGTTCACCCTGCTGGAGGCGGCGCGCGGTTACTGGAACGGGTTGTCGGGAGCGGCAAAGGACGACTTTCGTTTCCTGCACGTGTCCACC
>CBHCMH010000331.1:0-3096 GCA_965974445.1 uncultured Rhizorhapis sp. | reverse complement strand
CTGGAGCTCCGGCCGTTCCAGGTCATCACCGTCCGCTGTGGCGTCGCCGGGAGTTCGTCCGCCATCACCTGAGTGCCGGCGACAAGCCCGCTTGCATTGGGGCCGCGCGGCATGCCCGGCCGACCCTGCGCCCTTGCACTCATGGCACCCGCCTTCGCGGTGCTGCCGCCCGCACCGCCGCACGGCGTCGCATGGATTACCGCCTTCGACGTTGGCCAGGGGCTCGCCGCCTTTGAAGCGGACGTGCGACCCGGATATGCGGTTTTCCGCTTATGTGCACTGCAGTATAGGGCATAATGCAGATTGTTGCGAGCTATAGCGACTGCTAGGCGGATAGACATGGAAAAAAAATTCGAACCGTCGCAAAATCCGGAAACCAAATCACGGCAGATCGGTAATCTGCGCCTGATCTGGCGGCACGCAGCCCGCTATCCTGGGCGAATCGCGGGCGCAGCCTGCGCGCTGCTGCTGGCTTCGGCAGCGACTCTGGCCATTCCCAGCGGTTTCAAACGAGTCATCGACAAGGGCTTTGCCGCAGGCGGCGGCGATATTACGCCCTATTTCCATTATCTTTTCATGATCGTCGCGCTTTTGGCGCTGGCCACCGCCGCGCGCTTCTATTTTGTGTCCTGGCTCGGCGAGCGAGTCGTTGGCGACATGCGCACGGCGGTGCAGCGAAATCTGCTCAGGCTATCGCCGGCTTTCTTTGAAGAGAATCGCCCCTCGGAGATCGCATCCCGGCTGACGGCGGACACCGCGATCATCGAGCAGGTGGTGGGCACGACCGTTTCGGTAGCGCTGCGCAATATCGTGACGGGCGTCGGCGGCATTGTCTACCTGTTCACGCTCGCCCCCAAGCTGACCGCCATGCTGTTGCTTGGCATTCCAGTCGTCGTTCTGCCGATCATGTTCATTGGACGCCGTTTGCGCGCGCTGTCCCGGGCCAGTCAGGACCGGGTGGCGGACGTCGGCGCGACGGTTGCCGAGGTGCTTGGCGCAATGAAGATCGTGCAGGCCTTCGGGCAGGAAGGCCGCGAAGCCGGGCGCTTCGCTTCGGCGGTGGAGGGGGCCTTCTCCATCGCGCGCAAGCGGATATTGATGCGCGCGGCCATGACGGCCATTGTCATCGCGATCATTTTCGGTTCGATCACCCTGATCATGTGGCAGGGCGCGCTGGATGTCGCCAGCGGCAAGCTGTCCGGCGGGGCCATCGCGGCCTTCGTGCTGACCGGCGGACTGGTGGCGGGCGCATTCGGAGCCCTTACCGAAACCTATGGCGACCTGCTGCGCGGGGCCGGGGCGGCCGGGCGGCTGGGGGAATTGCTGGTGGAACAACCGGGCATCGCCGCGCCTGCCAATCCCGTCGCCATTCCCGACACGGCGCGCGGCCAGCTGGTGTTCGACAACGTCACCTTCCGCTATCCCACACGGCAGGAAGTCAAGGCGCTCTGCGATTTCTCGCTAGATATCCGGCCCGGCGAAACGGTCGCCGTCGTCGGCCCTTCGGGTGCGGGCAAATCCACGCTGCTGCAGCTGGCGCAGCGATTCTACGATCCGGACGAGGGCGCGATTCGCCTCAACGGCATCGATTTGCGGCAGGCCGATCCCGCCGACATTCGCGCCCATATGGCGATCGTGCCGCAGGAAATGGTGATCTTTGCCGCGTCCGCCCGCGACAATCTGCGCTATGGCCATTGGGACGCGACCGACGAGGATATCTGGGCTGCCGCCCGCGCGGCCAACGCCGAGGATTTTCTGCGCGCGCTTCCCGATGGGCTGGAGACCTTCCTCGGAGAGGGCGGCGCACGGCTTTCCGGCGGCCAGCGCCAGCGAGTCGCCATCGCTCGCGCCCTGCTGCGCAACGCACCGATCCTGTTGCTGGACGAGGCGACGTCGGCGCTTGATGCCGAATCGGAGCGGCTCGTGCAGCAGGCGCTCGACCGCCTGATGCGCGACCGCACGACCATCGTCATCGCTCACCGCCTGGCGACCGTCCGCGCCGCCGACCGGATCGTCGTTATGGATGCAGGGCAGATCGTCGAGGAAGGCCGACATGACGAACTGACCCGCAAGGGCGGCCTCTACGCGCGACTCGCAAAACTGCAGTTCGACGGGGTGGCGGCTTAGGGCGCTATGCGAACCGTTCGTGCTGAGCCTGTCGAAGCATTGTTCTTCTTGAGAGAAAAAGGACGGCCATTCGACAGGCTCAGGGCGAACGGAAACCGGTGACCAGGCTCAACCCGCCGCATAGCTCCGCGCCCGTGTCCGGATCGGCCGCCACGAGGCCTCCTTCTCCCGCCGCCGCAAATAGCTATCGACGCCGATCTGTAGCGCGATGAGCATGAAGACGAAGGGCTGGAAGGCGATGCCCACGAACAGCGACCCGACCAGATAGACAAGATGCCCCTGTTGCATGGCCAGCGCATAGGGCGCGACCCATTGCACCTCCTCCTCCGTGCGTTTCTCATAGTGGCGGCGGAGGATTTCCATGCGCAGCACGCAACCGAAGTTGAGCACAAGCCAAACGAATAGTCCCGGAAAGCCCTGCTCGCCCAGCATCTCGAAATAGCTGCTGTGATAGGCGCGTCCTTCGTCGGTGACGACCTGCCGCTGCACCTCCTGCACCGGTCCGTCGCCATCGATCTTCTTTGCATCATAGCGCAGGCTGTTCTGGCGGTAGGCCTCGAACCCGCCGCCCAGCGGATGATCCTGCACATAGTCCCAGGTCCATTTCCAGACCGCGATGCGCGTGGAGGCGGATTGGTCGGCCTGATAATTCTGGATCGTGTCCATCCGATTGGTGAAGCTGGACGGCAGGAAGGGAATCGCCATCAATCCGGCAATGCCGAGCAGCCCCGCATAGAGAAAGCGACGCTTGGCATGCCGCAGAAACAGTAGGACGAGGAACGCCGCGCAGACCAGGCCGGTGCGCGCCTCGGTGCCGATGGGGATCAGCAGGCAGGCAAAGCACAGGCTCCAGGCGAACAGCTTCACCCGCCAGTCGCTGGGGAAGATCGTGCCATGTTTCGACAGGAAGAGGATGAGCGGGATGATGCAGATCGCAACGGTGGAAATGATGCTGCCCTCATAAAGCCC
>CBHCMH010000330.1:0-3102 GCA_965974445.1 uncultured Rhizorhapis sp. | reverse complement strand
CGGGCACACGCCTGCATCAGGAGGATGCGGCCGCTTTTTCAGGCACCGGCGCCGATTTTCTGATTCTACCAAAGGTGGAAAGCGCGGCCCAGGCGGAGCGGGTCTATCGCGAATGCGGCCGCCCGGTCATTGCCATGATCGAATCGGTGAAGGGCCTCATCGAGGCAAATGCGATCGCCGCAGCAACAGGAACGGCCGCGCTGTTCGTTGGGACCAATGACTTGCGGGTGGATCTTCATATCCCTGAAGGGACGGGGCGGGCGGGCCTTACGACGGCGCTCCAGATGATTGTCATGGCGGCCCGGCTGTCGGGCAAGGCCGTCTTTGACGGGGTTTACAACCGGCTCGATGACCCCGATGGCTTCATGGAGGAGTGCAAGGTTGGTCATGAATATGGCTTTGACGGCAAGACGCTGATTCACCCGAACCAGATCGCCGCCGCCAATATGATTTTCGGTCCGTCTCTTCCGGCGCTGGAAGATGCCTATCGCCTGGTTGCCGCCGCCAGCGGCGGAGCGGAGCGATTCGAAGGGCGGATGATCGAGGCGATGCACGTTGCCGCGGCCCGCTCGCTGATTGCACGGGCCGAAGCCTGCGGCATGGGGCGGTGATCGCCGAGATTGGCATCGCAAAATAACATTCCCCACCGCACTAGCGCCAAAGAGGCGAAATGGTTACATGGACCGCCACGAATCCTCCCGCGAAAGAAAGTGGCCTATTCCATGGACATCCGCCTTGGCCTTACCTTTGACGACGTTCTGCTGCAGCCGGGCGAGTCCGACGTTCTGCCGAGCCAGGCCGATACGCGCACGCGGGTGACGAAGGAAATCGGGCTTAATATCCCGATCCTGTCGTCCGCGATGGATACGGTGACCGAAGCCGACATGGCCATCGTCATGGCCCAGCTTGGCGGCATTGGCGTTCTTCACCGCAATCTGTCGATCACGGAACAGGCCGACGCGATCCGGGTGGTGAAGCGCTTTGAATCGGGCATGGTCGTCAACCCCATCACCATCGCGCCGGATCAGACGCTGGCCGATGCTCAAAGCCTGATGGAACGCCACAGGATTTCGGGCATCCCGGTTGTCGAGAAAAGCGGCAAGCTGGTGGGGATATTGACCCATCGCGACGTTCGCTTTGCGGAGAACCCGGCCCAGCCGGTCCGCGAGCTGATGACAAGGGACAATCTGGCGACGGTCACGCCCGGCGTCACCCAGGAGGAAGCGCGCCGCCTGCTGCACCAGCGGCGCATCGAGAAACTGCTGGTCGTCGATGAAGCCTATCACTGCATCGGGCTCATCACCGTCAAGGACATGGAAAAGGCGGTCAATTATCCGCAGGCGACCAAGGATGCCTCTGGCCGTTTGCGCGTGGCCGCCGCCACTACCGTAGGCGACAAGGGACTGGAGCGCACCGAAGCGCTGATCGATGCGGAATGCGACCTGATCGTCGTCGATACCGCGCATGGCCACAGCAAGATGGTGTCCGCCGCGGTCGAACAGATCAAGAAAATGTCGAACAGCATCCAGATCATTGCCGGCAATGTCGCCACGGCCGAAGCGACCCGCGCCTTGATTGATGCGGGCGCAGACGGCGTTAAGGTGGGGATCGGCCCTGGTTCCATCTGCACCACCCGTGTTGTCGCGGGCGTTGGCGTGCCGCAGCTTACCGCGATCCTCGAAGCGGCCGAAGAAGCCGCCAAGTCGGGTATCCCGGTCATCGCCGATGGCGGCCTGCGCACCTCAGGCGATGTTGCAAAGGCGCTGGCTGCGGGGGCAGGAGCCGTCATGATCGGGTCTTTGCTTGCCGGGACAGAGGAAGCGCCGGGCGAAACCTTCCTTTATCAGGGCAGGGCGTACAAAAGCTATCGGGGCATGGGCTCGGTGAGCGCGATGGCGCGCGGATCGGCCGACCGCTATTTCCAGCAGGATATCAAGGACCAGATGAAGCTGGTTCCCGAAGGCATTGAGGGCAGGGTGCCTTTCAAAGGCCCTGCAAAGGATGTGATCCACCAGCTGGTCGGAGGCGTAAAGGCGGCGATGGGCTATACCGGCTCCCGCACGATCGCGGAACTGAAGGAGCGCGCCCGCTTCGTCCAGATCACCAATGCCGGCCTCAGCGAAAGCCACGTCCATGACGTCACCATCACCCGCGAGGCCCCCAATTACCCCACGCGGTAAGATTCCCCTCCCGCTCGCGGGAGGGGTTAGGGGAGGGCATGTCGGAGACCGGGTGCCTTACAATCCCTCCCGCAAGCGGGAGGGGCGACTATGACTCCCGCCGCCCGCGTTCAGGCGGCGATCGATCTGCTCGATGAAATCATCATTTCGGTCCGCGATGGCGGTCCGGCGGCGGACACACTCATCGCCGCCTATTTCAAGGCGCGCCGATATGCCGGGTCCAAGGACCGCCGGGCAGTCCGCGATCTTGTCTATGCCGCCATTCGCCGCGCTGGGGAGCGCCCGGAAAGCGGGCGCGCGGCGATGCTTGGTCTGGCAGCCGACCAACCCGGCCTTGCCGCCATGTTCGACGGTTCGGCCCATGCGCCAGCGCCCATAGCCGAGAATGAACCTGCCGCGCCTGCCAGCGCAGTTCCGTCCTGGCTGCGGCCCTTGCTTGCAGCGCCCCTTGATGACGCCGAGCAGGCGGAACTGCTGACCCGCGCGTCGCTGGACCTGCGCGTCAATCGACTGAAAGCTGACCGGGCGGCGATGCTCTCGATTTTGCCAGAGGGTCAGCCGACGCCCTTGTCGCCCAATGGCATTCGCCTTCCCGAAGGGGTCGCCATCGAACAGTCGCCCCTTTGGCGGGATGGATTGGTCGAGGTGCAGGATGAGGGCAGCCAGCTCATCGCCCGCCTGTGCGGGGTGCAGCCCGACCAGACCGTTATCGACCTGTGCGCCGGTGCCGGCGGGAAGACATTGGCGCTCGCCGCCGACATGCAGGCGCAGGGCCGCCTGATCGCCGCCGATACCATCCGCAGCCGCCTGGCGCGCCTGACGCCGCGCGCGGAAAGGGCAGGGGCGTCCTTCATTGAACCGCTGCTGCTCGACCAAGGGCATGAGCAACGCGCCCTGGCACCGCTTGTAGAGGCTGCCGACT
>CBHCMH010000329.1:0-3104 GCA_965974445.1 uncultured Rhizorhapis sp. | reverse complement strand
GCACCACGCGCCTGCCCATTCCCGGCGGCATTGCCACCTCGCGCGTGACCGACGGCGGCAACTGCTTCAACCTCAACAGCGTCGTGGCTGGCGACGATCCCGAAAAGCTGAGGGTCCGCCCCGTCGCCGTGAGCCAGTTCACCGCCCTTATGGAAGTTCTTGGCATTGCCCCCCGCGACGCCGCGACCGTGGCGGCAGCGCTCGCCGACTGGATCGACAGCGACTCCCTTCCCCAGCCGGGCGGCGCGGAGGATGAATATTATACGCAATATGCCCGCCCCTATCGCGCCGCCAACCGCCTGATGATGGACGCAAGCGAGCTGCGCGCGGTCGCAGGCGTCAGCCCGCAACTCTATGCGACCGTACGGCCGTGGATTTGTGCGCTGCCCGTCACGGATCTGTCACCGATCAACGTCAACACGCTCGCTCCCGAGCAGGCGCCGCTTGTCGCCATGCTCATTCCGGGGCAGCTGACGATCGAGCGGGCGCGGCAAATGCTGGCGCAGCGCCCGGCCGGAGGTTATGGGAGCACGGTTGCATTCTGGAATCTGGCGACGCGGGAAGATCTCAGCCCAGGTTTAGCGGGGACGCAAATAAAGTTGACGACCAGATTTTTTCGCATCGACATCATGGTCGAGCTGGGGGATGCAGAAGTGACGGAACAGGCGCTGGTAGATACAGAGGAACTGCCCGCGCGGCTGATCCGGCGCCAATGGGGGGAAACGGGTTGAGCGCCGTCAGCGGTTTCATTATTTCGATTCCAGCGATTGAGGGCGGCGAACCGCTCTGGATGCGTGTCGTCGACGGTCAGATGGTTCAGCATGGTGCGGGAGCCGGCTGGCTGCATGCCACGGGGCTTTCGGAGCTGCCGAAGGGCGACCGGATCATGCTGGTCGCGCCCGTGGGCCTCACCAATCTGCACTGGACCGATTTTCCCGAATTGTCTCCGCGTCAGGGACGGGCCGCCGCTCGGCTGATGGCGCTCGACAACAGCATCGGCCCGGCCGAAACATTGCATGTCGCAACCAATGAGGCGGCGGCTTCGGAAGACAGCCACAATGTCGCGGTGGTGGCCCGCTCGCAAATGGCGGGTTGGCTGCTCTGGGCGCAGCATCAGGGGTTGGACCCCGACATCATCCTGCCCGCCGCGCTGCTGCTGCCGCATCCGGAGGAAGGCTACGTTCGGGGCGTCATCGGCGGCGAGACGGTGCTGCGCGGGCCGGACAGCGCGCTTGCGGCGGACGATCCCATCGCGCCTGCCATATTGGCCGATGCGCCGGTGACGGACATTCCCGCCGAAGAAATTAACTGCGCCGCCATTGCCGCGCTGGCGCAGCCTCCGCTTAACCTGCGGCAGGGCGATTTGGCCAAAAAGGGGAGGCGGCTGCTTGATTGGGCGGGCATTCGGCGGATCGCGATCCTGGCCGGCCTCGTGGCTTTGGGCAGCGCCATCATCGCGCTCATTCTCATGGCGAAATATAGCCTTGCCGCCGGAGCGGTCGATGCTGAAAGCGTGGCGCTCGCGCGAACCGTCCTGCCGCGCGTGGAAAGCGCGGCGGAGGCCCAGACGCAACTCGATGCGAAGCTCCTCGAGCGGGGCGGCGGCGGGCTGGGCTTTTCCGGGGCGGCATCGGGCCTGTTCATGGCCATGCGCGAGGCCCCCAATGTCAGCATCGCGAACATGACGCACAGCGCCGACGGCACGTTGCGCGTCACCCTGTCCGCGCCGCGCGTCGAGGATATCAACATGGTTCTCATCGCCCTGCAGGAAGCAGGCTTCACCATTACGGCGGCCCCCCAACAGGGGCAGGGCGGGCAGGCGCTGGCAGACCTGACGGTGCGCGTGTCATGATCGAGCGGATGAGGGACAGATGGGCCGCATTCTCCCTGCGCGAGAAATGGCTGGTCGGGATCATGTCAGCGCTTTTCGCTGTCGTTTTTCTGTGGCTGGGCGTGATCCGGCCGGTTGCGGGCGGACTTGAGGGGGCGAGGGATGACCATGCCGCCGCAGTCGAGCGTCATTCCGCCATCCGCTCGCGTGTTGAATTGCTCCAGCGTGCGTCGGGGGAGCGTGTGCCCGAGCTTGGCGCACCGCTGGATGTGGTGGTCAGCCAGAGCGCCGGCGAGGCGGGCTTTACGCTGGACCGAAACGATCCGCAGGGCAATGGCCGGGTCGGCATCGCCATCAGCCAGGCGCGCCCGGCGGCGTTCTTCGGTTGGCTGGCGCAGTTGGAGGCCATGGGCATCGACATTGAGACGCTGGATGCCCGGCCCGTCCCCGGTTCCAATGTCATCGGGGCGACTGCTGTACTGCGGAGGGCAGGGCAGTGATGTGGCTCCTCCTCCCCGCGCGCCGCCGCCTGTTCGTGCTGCTCGTTTTCCTGTTCGCGATGCTCGCGCTGTTTCCGCTGCGTCTCGCCTTCAACATGCTGGCGCTGCAGGAAAACGGACTTGCCGCCCGCGCGATCCATGGCAGCCTGTGGTGGGGTGACATTGAGCAGCTGACGATTGGCGGGGTGCCGCTGGGCAATGTCGAAGCCCGCCTTTCTCCCATCCAGTTATTTGTAGGGCGGGCGCGAATGGATTTTTCCCGGCAGAGAGGGGCACCCGATGATCTGAAGGGCGCGGTCAGCGTCAACAACAGCAGTTTCGGCGTGGACGATGTGACGGCCCATATCGGCGTCGGCGGCCTTTTTGCGCCGCTTCCCGTCAATGGCCTTGATTTCGATGATCTGTCGGTGCGCTTTGTCGATGGTGCCTGCGCGCGCGCCGAAGGGCGGCTGAAGGCACGCATGAGTCCGGCCGTCCAGGGGCTGAACCTGTCGCAGGGCCTGTCGGGTGAGGCAGTGTGCGACGGCAGCGCGCTCCTGCTGCCGCTTGCCAGCCAGTCCGGCATGGAAACGATGCGCATGCGCATCGAGGGGAACCGCAGCTTCCATGCCGAATTCCTGATAAGGACCAATGATCCGGCGCTGTCCGCCGATCTCCAGAAAAATGGCTTCACCCATCGAGGGAACGCCTTGGCATTGTCGATACGCGGGCGGTTGTGAGGGGGGCGCTGCCCTGCCGGGGCGGATGATGCCATTGACACCATTGCCCTTACC
>CBHCMH010000328.1:0-3107 GCA_965974445.1 uncultured Rhizorhapis sp. | reverse complement strand
CCCTCCAGCGTCATCTGGGGTACGCCCCAGCCGCAACTGGTCTGCACGCGCCATGCCTCACCCCTAAGCCGCCGGGCCACCCACCGTCAATCCGTCCAGCAGCAAGGTCGGCTGCCCGACGCCGGCGGGCACCGACTGGCCGCCCTTGCCGCACACGCCAATGCCTTCGTCCAGCGCCATATCATTGCCGATGCCGATGATCTTGGTCAGCGCCGTGGGGCCGTCGCCGATCAGCGTCGCGCCCTTGATGGGGTCGCCGATTTTCCCGTCCTCGACCTTATAGGCTTCGGTGCAGGAAAAGACGAACTTGCCCGACACGATATCGACCTGACCGCCGCCGAAGCTCTTGGCGAAAATGCCCTTCTTCACGCGGCTCAGCAGTTCGGCGGGGTCGTCATTGCCGCCCCGCATGAAGGTGTTGGTCATGCGCGGCATGGGCGCGTGGGCATAGCTTTCGCGGCGGCCATTGCCGGTGGGCGCAACGCCCATCAGCCGGGCGTTCAGCCGGTCCTGCATGTAATTTTTGAGGATGCCGTCCTCGATCAGTATATTTTCCTGTGTAGGCGTGCCTTCATCGTCGATGCTGAGCGATCCGCGCCGGTTGGTCATGCTGCCATCGTCCACCACGGTCACGCCGGGCGCGCCCACGCGCTGGCCGATGCGGCCGGAAAAGGCCGATGTGCCCTTGCGGTTGAAATCGCCTTCCAGCCCATGGCCGACCGCCTCATGCAGCAGCACGCCCGGCCAGCCCGGCCCCAGCAGCACGGTCATCTCGCCCGCGGGCGCGGCGACAGAGCGGAGGTTGACCGCCGCCTGGGCAATCGCCTCGTCGATCGCGCGGTCCCAGTTTTCCGGCTTGAACAGGTCGTCATACAGATAGCGCCCGCCCATCCCGAAGACGCCGCTTTCGCGCCGGCCATTTTCCTCCAGGATCACCGACACGTTGAGGCGCACCAGCGGACGGATGTCGCTTGCGGTAAAGCCGTCCGCGCGAATGATGTCGATGACGCTCCAGCTTCCTGCCAGGCTGACCGACACCTGCGACACGCGCGGGTCGCGGGCGCGGGCGGCTGCGTTGATCTGCTCGCACAGCGCCACCTTTTTGGCGAAGGGCACCAGTTCCAGCGGGTTGGCGTCGGTGTAGAGATGCCGGTTGGTCCGCTTGGGAGAGGGCGATAGCGGCCCCTTGGCGGGGTCGAGCAGGGTCAGCGTTTCGGCGGCGCGGCGGATCGCCGCCTCACTGATGTCATTGGCGTGGGAAAAGCCCGTCATTTCCCCCGACACGCCGCGCAGGCCAAAGCCCGCGTCGGTGCTGTAGTCAGCGGTCTTCAACCGGCCATCGTCAAAGCCGAAACTCTCGGTCGCGCGATATTGCAGGTACAACTCGCCATCGTCGCAATGCTTGAGCGCGTCATGCGTCAGCTGCCGCGCGCCATCGGGATCAAGCGCGCCCTCGCGGTAGAGGAATTTGCGGACGTCGTGGATTTCGGAAACTGTATCGGTCATGCCGCCGATATAGGACGATCAGGCGGCCTGTGCACCCTCATCTTCGTTATATAGAGACGAAATGTCGGCCGGTCCCCCGATCAGCACGAAGCGGCGGTCGCAATAGCCGCACTCGACATAGCCTTTTTCGTCAATTTCCAGAAAGACGCGCGGATGGCCAAGCGCCGCCCCGCCTGGAATGTCGGACGCGCCATCGCAAGCGACGCGGGTTTTCGTTACGCGGACGGTTTCGGGCGGCTGGATCATGGCCGGGGCTTTAGCATCGCCGATTTCGTGGCGCAATATGGGGCGGTGGGATGCCCCTTGTTATCACTGCCCGTAGGGCAAGATATTTATGGTTCACGCGAAGACGCGGAGGCGCGAAGAGGGTGTTGCCGTTCCGGTCTCTGCGCCCTCTGCGCCTCTGCGCGAAAATCTCGCTTATTGTTCGCGCAGAGGCGCAGAGGGCGCAGAGAGGATAATGGCCTTCGGCCCCTTTCTTACCCCCGCGTCTCCGCGTCTCCGCGTCTCCGCGTGATCGGAATCTCCCATTCACACTTTGCTTTGCCGTAACCGCTCCTCGCGCTAATAGGCGTCATATGACTCAGCCCCTCTCCGCCCAGAACGCCATTGAGATTGACGGCCTGTCGAAAACCTATGCAGGCGGCAAGCTGGCGCTCGACAATGTGTCCTTCAACGTGCCGCGCGGGCAGATTTTCGGACTGCTCGGGCCTAATGGCGCGGGCAAATCGACGTTGATCAACATTCTGTCCGGCATGGTGAACAAGACCGGGGGGACGGCGCGCATCTGGGGTTTCGACATCGCGCTCAACCCCCGCAATGCCAAGAACAGCATCGGCATCGTGCCGCAGGAAATCGTCTTCGACCCCTTCTTCACGCCGTTCGAGACGCTGGAGAACCAGGCCGGATTCTACGGCGTGCCGAAATCGCAGCGCAAGACGCTGGAACTGCTCCAGGCGGTGCATTTGGAGGACAAGGCGAACGCCTATGCCCGCACGCTTTCGGGCGGCATGAAGCGGCGGCTGCTGGTGGCAAAGGCGATGGTGCATTCGCCGCCCATCCTGGTGCTGGACGAACCGACGGCGGGCGTGGACATCGAATTGCGGCAGCAGCTCTGGGCCTATGTCCAGCGGCTCAATGCCCAGGGCGTCACCATCGTGCTTACCACCCATTATCTGGAGGAGGCCGAGCAGCTGTGCGACCGCATCGCCATCATCAACCACGGCCGCCTGATCGCCAACAAGCCGACGCGGGAGCTTGTCAACATGGCGCAGGAAAAGGTCGTGCAGGTAACGGTCGACCGCGATCTTGACGAAGCGCCCATGCACCCCTGCTTCGAGAAAGTGGAGCTGACGGCCGGCCGCGTGCTGGCCATCACCTATTTGAAGAACAAGGCCAATGCCGGGGATGTGCTGGCGGCGGTGCAGAAGGGGGGGATTGGCATTGTGGACGTGTCCACGCGCGAGCCGGACCTGGAGGATGTATTCTTGCACCTGACGCGGTCGGCGGCTTAGGCTCGTCACCCATACCCTCTCCCTTGATGGGAGAGGGATACGCAGGCTTGGCGGCTTTGCCGCCTAGCCGCAGTTGGGTGAGGGTGA
>CBHCMH010000327.1:0-3107 GCA_965974445.1 uncultured Rhizorhapis sp. | reverse complement strand
CGATCCTGTTCTTGCACGGCAGCGGACCGGGAGCTTCAGGGTACAGCAACTTCAAGCAGAACTATCCGGTATTTGCCGCCGCCGGGTATCATTGCCTGGTGATAGACTATCCCGGTTTCGGCTACTCCTCTATGCCGACCGACATCGAATATACCACCGAGTTCTATGTTGCGCAGTTCATCGAATTCATGGATGCCCTACACATCGATCAGGTGGTTCCGGTTGGAAATTCGCTGGGCGGTTCGCTGGCTATTGGCCTTGCGCTCGATCACCCGGACCGTGTGGAGCGGTTGATCCTGATGGCTCCCGGCGGCCTTGTGGAACTCAGCACCTTCGTCCCCTTCCAGGTCGGGCTCTACGCGATCCAGCAATGGCTGAAGGGAGCGCAGACCGATGCGCAATCCTTCCGCGAAGTGCTGGGGCACCTAGTATTCGACCCTTCACGGCTGACGGACGAGGCGGTGAGCGAGCGTTTGCCCATAGCCCTCTCCCAGCCGAAAGAGGTGTGGATACGGCGCCGCACGCGCCATCATACCGAACGGTTGAAGGACATTGCTTGCCCGATCCTGTGCTTTTGGGGATCGCGCGACAAGTTTGTGCCCGTCAGCCAGGGGCAGATATTGCTGGAACGCGCCCCGGACGTGCGGTTGGTCACATCGAACC
The DNA here is from genome assembly GCA_965974445.1 of uncultured Rhizorhapis sp. GTDB lineage: Bacteria > Pseudomonadota > Alphaproteobacteria > Sphingomonadales > Sphingomonadaceae > Rhizorhapis. Next base: position 2,444 of record CBHCMH010000327.1, on the reverse strand, counting down.
GTTGCGGCCATTGGTATATGATCGAAGAGGCCGACGACTTCAACGCCCAGTCGATCGCGTTTCTGGCACGGTCGCGGTGAGGGGCGGCGATTCCTGCCTCGGCCGCCTGCCTCAGCCGTTCACCGTCGTCTGCGCCTCTCCGCCCTGCTGCGCGATGTGGCGCGCAGCTCGGCGACCGGAAAAGATGCAGTCGGCATAGGACAGTCCGCTGACATAGATGTTCGAGCAGATTCCGATCGCATTGCGCCCAGCGGCGTAGAGACCCGGAATGACGCTGTCCTGTCCATCCAGAACTTCGCCAGTGTCCTCATCGACCCGTAGCCCTCCGATCGACATGGTCGAGAGAGGGAGGAAGCGGCTGTCGACGGAGGCGTCGAGCGCATAGAACGGCCCGGTGGCGATTTCCGCCATGTCCGACGCAAATTTCTCGAACCGGTCGGGCTGCTCGCCTCTCGCGGCCTTGTTGTACTCCTCCACGGTCGCTCGCAAGGTCGCGTGATCGAAGCCGATCTTGTCGGCTAGGCCCTCCAGCGAAGATGCCGATTTGCAGTTGAACATGTGGTTCAGCCGCGCGATGTCCCGCTGGAATGGCACCAGTCCGGGATCCCGCGCGTCACGGGCCGCCTGCTTGCGCAGGTTGGCGTCTATCACGATCCAGGCCTTCCCATCCTGCCCAAGCGTGATGGCATCACCCAGAGAGGCCCCGTAGAGCGTCTCGTTCACGAACCGCTCGCCCCGCTGGTTGACGAGCATTCCCCGCGACCAACTCACGGGTGGGTTGATAAAGCGCCAGGCGCTTATCCGATCCATCAGGTCCAGCTTGCCGCCAGCGGATGCGCCCAGCAGGTGGCCGCTGCCATTGTCACCCAAGGTCCCATTGGGCAGACCGGCACTGTAGCGCGGCGCATAATGGGCAATCATCTTGGTATTGATGATGAAACCACCGGCGGACAGCACGACGCCTCCCTTCGCCCTGAGCCAGCATGCCACCTGGTGTTCCCGCTCGATCCGCTGCGCTTTCTTAAGGAAGCGCAGACCTATGCCATAGATCAATCCGGCTATCGGCAGGCTGGGCGGCACCTTGCCCATCCAGTTCGCGGCCAGTTCGATGTTGCGGCGGAACGCCGCCGCCGCGGCGCTCCCTTCCGGAATCTGCAAGACCTTTACGCCCACGACCCGGCCAGAAGCGTCGATGGCAAGTTGCTGGGCATCGGCATAGCGCCGGTATCGCACACCGCGCTGCAGCGCTGCTTCGAGCAGAGGCCGATAAATGCCAATGCCAAGTCCCCAAGCCTTGTTGCCGTTCCGGGTAAACGCGCGATGCCCCCGTGCCGCGGCCTTCGCCTTATTCACGTAAGGCGCGGCCTGAGTGCTGTCGGAATGATAGAGGAAGCGGTCCAAAGGAGGATAGGAACATTTTTCCTTCCACACGGCGCTGCTGAACTTCGCGCCATGGCCCATCAGCCATTCGATGTTGGCCACGCTTTCGTCGCAGAACCGCCGCAAGGTCCGGTCAGTTACGACCCCGCCCACCTCCATGTGGAGATACTTGTACATTTCTTCGGCAGTATCCGTCTCACCGGCCTCGATCTGGACCGGGGTGCCGCCTCCGGCATAATAGACCCCACCGTTGGCAGCACTGGAGCCACCCATGGCATAGCGATCGACACCAATGACGTCGAGCCCGGCCTCAGTCGCTTCGAGCGCCGCCGAGACGCCGGCTCCCCCCAGGCCGACCACGATGAGGTCGGCCACATCCGCCCAGTCGTGGGCCTCGACATCGTCAAGGCGAAGTGGGGCTTCTATTTCTATGCCGACATCTGCCCCGGAAGGCGTTCGAAATTCTGTCACACTCTCACCTAAATCGCTGCTATTGTTAGCCGAAGGTCGATCCTGCCCTGTTCATACCGTGATTTTGATCTGCTCGAACCCCGCAATGGTGCCTATGTCGGCAGCAAGGCGTACACCGTCATCGACCAGTTTGTAGTCCGGGGCCATCTCGAAGAGCGTTTCCAGCAGGATACGCAACTCCATTCGGGCGATGTGCGAACCGATGCAGCGATGCGGGCCGACGCCGAAGGAGAAATGCCGGATGTTGTCACGCCTGAGATCGACCGTGTGCGGATCGGCATATTCGTCAGGGTCGCGATTGGCGGCCGCATAGGACATGAACACCTGCTCTTCGGCTTTCACCTGATGCCCTGCAACGACGACATCGGCCTTGGCGCGACGCGAGTTGCCCTGGGTCGGGGGGAACACCCTCAGAAACTCCTCAATGGCATTTTCCATCAGCTCCGGATGATCGATCAGGTCCTGACGATACGAGGGGTTCTCGGCGAGAAACACGCTTGCCATTCCAAACAGGGCCTGGGTCGTGTCGAGTCCGCCGCCAAGAAGTATCAAGATCACGCTGTCAATCTCATCGACCCGGACCTTGCGCCCGG
>CBHCMH010000326.1:0-3107 GCA_965974445.1 uncultured Rhizorhapis sp. | reverse complement strand
GCGGCGCAAGGTGACGAAACTGTAGGCGGGCCGTCCGCCTTCCGCCCCATGATCGTCCCTGAAGGCTTCCTTCCAGATCGCGGGGTCGAACGCGTCCATCACCACGTCGCCTTCGGGCGCGGCATGGACTTCGGTCAGTTCGATCCGGTCGGCGCGCGGCAGGAACAGCGTGAAGATATCCGCGCCGCCAATGACCGAGATATGCGGCGCATTGGCGCTGGCAATGGCTTCCTCCATGCCGTGGACAACCTCAACGCCTTCCTCTTCCCATTCAGAATCGCGGGTCAGCACGATGTGACGGCGGCCCTCTAGCAGGCCAGGCAGGCTTTCAAAGGTCTTGCGCCCCATGATCATCGGCGTGCCTTGCGTCAGCGACTTGAAGCGGCGCAGGTCGGCGGGAAGGTGCCAGGGCAGCTTGCCATCGCGGCCAATGACTCCATTGTCCGCGCGGGCGAGGAAAAGGACGATTTCGGGGCGGTTCATCGGCATTATGCTGTGTACGTCCTTTTTCGTTCCGCTCCGTCATTCCGGCGAAAGCCGGAATCTGGGTCAGTAGCGTATGCCCAGCCGCGGGAGACCCCGGCCTTCGCCGGGGTGACGGCTAAAGAAACAACCGCGTCACATGTCCCATCTTGCGCCCCGGCCGTCCCTCACCCTTGCCATAAAGGTGCAGGTGATTTGAAGGGTCGGAGAGAATTTTTCCAGCGTCTTCAACCTGATCGCCGATCAGGTTGCGCATTTCCACCCTTGCCGCGGCAAGGCGCGTGTCGCCCAGCGGCAGGCCGCAAATGGCGCGGATGTGATTTTCAAACTGGCTGGTGATCGCGCCTTCAATCGTCCAGTGGCCGCTATTGTGGACGCGCGGGGCCATTTCGTTGAACACCGGCCCATCCTCTCCGGCAAAAAATTCCAGGGTCAGAACGCCGACATAATCGAGCGTGTCGGCCACCTTGCGCGCCAGGGCTTTCGCCTCGTCGGCTTGTGCCGCGATAACGGGATCGGCAGGCACGGTCGACAGCGCCAATATGCCCTGCTCATGCACATTGTCGGGGCAGTCCCAGAAATGCACCTCGCCATCGGTAGCGCGGGCGAGAATGACGGAAAACTCCCGGTCGAAGCGGACAAAGCCCTCCAGGATCGCGGGCTGGCCCGCTAAGGTTTCCCATGCGGCATCGGCATCCCGGGGCGTCATGATCCGCGCCTGTCCCTTGCCGTCATAGCCCAGCCGCCGGGTCTTCAGGATCGCGGGCGTGCCGATCCCGGCCAGCGCCGCGTCCAGATCGGCGCGGCTGCCGACGCTGGCCCAGGGAGCGGCCCGTCCGCCCAGCGATCCGACAAAGCTCTTCTCCGCCTCCCGGTCCTGCGCGATCTCCAGCGCCTGTACGGAGGGGCGAACCGTCGCCTCTTCGCTGAGCGCAACCAGCGGGGCGTGATGGATATTCTCGAACTCATAAGTGACGACATCGACGGAGGCGGCAAAGGCGCGCAGCGCGTCAATGTCGTCATAGTCGGCGCGGGTCCATTGCGCTGCGACTTCGGCGGCGATGCTGATTTCCTCGGGCGCGTAGATGTGGCAGCGATAGCCCAGTTGCGCGGCCGCCATCGCGAGCATCCGGCCCAGCTGGCCGCCGCCCAATATGCCGATCGTGGAACCGGGGGGCAAAGCGGTCATTCAGGCTCCGCCGCGACATCGGCCGTCTGCTTGGCGCGCCACGCCTCCAGCCGCCCGGCAAGCGCTTCGTCGCCATTGGCCAGAATGGCGGCCGCAAGCAGGCCCGCATTGATCGCGCCTGGCTTGCCGATCGCCAGCGTGCCCACCGGGATGCCGCCGGGCATCTGGACGATGGAGAGCAGGCTGTCCATGCCCTTCAGCGCCTTCGATTCCACCGGCACGCCCAGCACCGGCAGGCGCGTCATCGACGCCGCCATGCCTGGCAGGTGCGCCGCGCCGCCCGCGCCCGCGATAATGACCTTCAGGCCGCGCTCCGCCGCGCTTCTGGCATAGTCATACAGGCGCTCGGGGGTGCGGTGCGCCGATACGACTTTGCATTCATGGGGGACGCCAAGCGCCGACAATATTTCGGCTGCATTGGACATGGTTTCCCAATCGGAACGGCTGCCCATTATGATGCCGACCAGCGGCTTTCCCTGCGTCATGTCGCTCCCTGGTCTGTGCCTGCGCGCGAAGTGAGAAGCGTTGGCTCTTAACCCTGCAAATCCGGAGGGGCAATGGCTATCGCCGACATGCCGGGTGGGGTTCGAGAAAAAATTTTCTTGTCGGTAGGGGGTGCTGGCAATAAATTAACCAAAGTCGGGAATAAGATCTCACAACTCCGATGGTTGCGGGGAATGGGTTGTGCCTAGCCTGAAATTGAAAAATGTCGCGCTGACGACGGACGCGGATCGTGTTCGGGATCTGGAAAGCCAGATCGCGGTCTTGCGGCGTGAATTATTGTCGCTGCGGATCGCGAATAGCGAATTGGAGCGGGTGGTGGAGCGCGATACGCTGACGCCGCTCTATAATCGCCGCTACCTTATCAACGCTATCAATGACCGGCTGAAACGGTTGAGCCGTTATGGCACGCGCTCGATCCTCGTCTTTGTCGATGTCGATGGGTTGAAACTCATCAATGATACGCACGGCCATGGGGCGGGCGACTTTGCGCTGATCCACATTGCCGCGCTGCTGTCGGACAATGTCCGCACGACGGACATTGTCGCGCGCATCGGCGGCGATGAATTCGCGCTCATTCTTGAAGAACTGAGCAAGGAGGAGGCGCAGGCGAAGGTCGGCCGGCTGCGGCAGGCGATCGCGGAAACGCCCTGCGAGTTCAACGGCGCGCAACTGACGCTGGGCGCATCCTTCGGCATGGCGGTGATGCTGGAAAGCGACACGGATGAATCGCTGGTCGCCCGCGCCGACGCCGACATGTACGCCAACAAGCGGAAGGCGCGGGCGGGGCGGTCTGGGTGATCCCGTGCTCCTGCGAAAGCAGGAGCGCAAACCCGCGCCTCACCGCTCCGACAAATAATAGCGTTCGATTTCCTTCAGATCCCCGTCCAGCTGATACACGATCGGCTGCCCCGTCGGAATCTCGAGGCCCGTG
>CBHCMH010000325.1:0-3110 GCA_965974445.1 uncultured Rhizorhapis sp. | reverse complement strand
GCCCAGATGTCGGCTGCCGGCATCCCGCAGATCGCCTGCGTCATGGGAAGCTGCACGGCGGGCGGAGCCTATGTGCCCGCAATGTCCGACGAAACGGTGATCGTCCGCAATCAGGGCACGATTTTCCTTGCCGGCCCGCCGCTTGTGAAGGCGGCGACCGGGGAAGTGATCTCGGCAGAGGATCTGGGCGGCGCGGACACGCATGGGCGCAAATCCGGCGTGGTGGATCATGTCGCTGAAAATGACGAGCAGGCGCTCCTCATCGTCCGGGACATTGTCGGCACCTTGCAGCCGCCCTCACCGGCCATTGTCAACAGGGCCGATCCCCGGCCGCCCAAATACGATGCGGCTGAACTGTACGGCATTGTGCCGCAAGACGTTCGCGCGCCCTATGATGTTCATGAAGTCATTGCCCGGATCGTCGATGGGTCCGAGTTTCAGGAATTCAAGGCGCTCTACGGCACGACCCTGGTATGCGGCTTCGCTCATATCTGGGGACTTCCGGTGGCGATCCTCGCCAATAACGGCGTCCTGTTTTCGGAGAGCGCGCTCAAGGGGGCGCATTTCATCGAACTGGCCTGCCAGCGCCGGATTCCGTTGCTGTTTCTCCAGAATATCTCCGGCTTCATGGTCGGCGGCAAATATGAGGCGGAGGGCATCGCGAAGAACGGCGCGAAACTCGTCACCGCCGTCGCTACGGCCAGCGTGCCGAAGATTACCGTGCTGATCGGCGGCAGCTTTGGCGCGGGCAATTACGGCATGTGCGGCCGGGCCTATCAGCCGCGCTTCCTGTTCACCTGGCCCAATGCGCGGATCAGCGTCATGGGCGGCGAGCAGGCGGCAAGCGTGCTGGCGACGGTCCATCGCGATGCGGACAATTGGACGGCGGAAGAGGCCGAGGCGTTCAAGGCCCCGATCCGCCAGAAATATGAGGATGAGGGCAATCCCTATCACGCGACAGCCCGGCTCTGGGACGACGGCATCATTGATCCGGCGCAGACCCGCGATGTGCTGGGGCTGGCCTTCTCCGTGACGCTCAATGCAGCGATTCCCGAGCGGCCCTCCTTCGGCCTTTTCAGGATGTGACCATGATGAAAGCGCTCCTTATCGCCAACCGGGGCGAGATCGCACGCCGTATCATCCGGACGGCGCGGGCCATGGGCATCCGCACCATTGCGGTCCATTCGGACGTCGATGCCGGCATGCCCTTCGTCCGCGAAGCGGATGAGGCCGTCCCCATCGGCCCGGCGCCGGCCCGCGAGAGTTATCTGGTGCAATCCAGGATCATCGAGGCTGCGCGAGCCAGCGGGGCAGACGCCATTCATCCCGGTTACGGCTTTCTCTCAGAAAATGCCGAATTCGCCGAGGCCGTTCAGGACGCAGGCTTCATCTGGGTGGGCGCACCGCCTGCGGCCATTCGCGCAATGGGTCTCAAGGATGCCGCCAAGGCGCTGATGATCGCCGCTGGGGTGCCGGTGACACCGGGATATATGGGCGATGACCAGCATCCCGACCGCGTCGCCAAGGAAGCGGAACGCATCGGCCATCCTGTGCTCATCAAGGCGGTCGCGGGCGGCGGCGGCAAGGGGATGCGGAAGGTCGATGCAGCGGCCGATTTCGCCGATGCGCTCGTCTCCTGCCAGCGGGAGGCGGCTGCGTCCTTCGGCGATGACCGGGTGCTGATCGAGAAATATATTCTGGGGCCGCGGCACATCGAGGTGCAGATATTCGGCGACACCCACGGCAATGTCGTCCACCTGTTCGAACGCGACTGTTCACTGCAGCGCCGCCACCAGAAGGTGATCGAGGAGGCTCCCGCTCCGGGGATGGACGACGTGACCCGGGCGGCGGTGTGCGACGCGGCGGTCAACGCGGCGAAGGCGGTCAATTATGTCGGAGCGGGCACCGTCGAGTTCATCGCCGATGCGTCCGAAGGTCTGCGCGCCGACCGCATCTGGTTCATGGAAATGAACACGCGCCTGCAGGTCGAGCATCCAGTGACGGAGGCCATTACCGGGCAGGATCTGGTTGAGTGGCAGCTTCGCGTGGCGTCCGGGGAACCGCTTCCGTGCCGACAGGAGGACTTGTCGATCAACGGCTGGGCCATGGAAGCGCGGCTTTATGCCGAGAATCCGGCAACGGGCTTTCTGCCCTCGACGGGACGGCTGGACCGCCTCCGTTTTCCCGATGACATCCGGGTCGATAGCGGCGTGGAAGAGGGGGACGAGATCACGCCCTTTTACGATCCGATGATCGCGAAGCTGGTCGTACACGCACCGACCCGCGCCGGTGCGGCCCGCAAGCTGGCCGAGGCATCGGCACGGATGCAGGTCTGGCCGGTCAGGACCAATGCCGGTTTTCTGGCCCGTGCCGCCGCCCATCCCGATTTCGTCGCCGGCCGGGTGGACACGGACTTCATCGACAGGCATGCAGATCGCCTCATCCCTCTCGGCGAGCCGTCCGCCGATGTGGTGGCGGCTGCCGCTGCTTCCATTTTGCCACAGGACCGGACAACAGCCTGGGGAGCCATGACGGGATTCCGGGTGAATGCGGAGCCCGACCCTCGTGTGGCGGTCGAGGTTGGCGGAGCGACCTATGTCACCGAGGTAACTACCGCTGACGCTGGAGAGCTTGTCGCCCTGCCGGACGGCAATATCCTGTTCCTCGATGGCGATGCCTGGCTCGTCGATGAACCGCGCGCGGGACATGGCGGGGCCGACGCGGGCGCTGAAGGACCGATCATGGCCCCCATGCCCGGCCGCATCATTTCGGTTGACGTGGCCAAGGGGAATAAGGTTTCCAAGGGTCAGAAGCTCCTCGTGCTGGAAGCGATGAAGATGGAACAGGCCATGCTCGCCCCCTTTGCCGGTGTCGTCGCGGAGCTGAAAGCCATCGCGGGCGCACAGGTGTCCGAGGGGACTCTGCTGGTCCGTGTGGAAAGGGAGGATGGCTGATGGCGGGGCGCTGGTTTGACGAGTGGCAGGTCGGCGACCGGCTCGTGCACGACATTCGCCGGACCGTGACGGAGACCGACAACCTTCTGTTTTCGACCATGACGCACAACCCGCAGCCGCTGCAGCCGCGGAGTCCGATCTGGAGTGGCGGGCGCG
>CBHCMH010000324.1:0-3111 GCA_965974445.1 uncultured Rhizorhapis sp. | reverse complement strand
GGCCTGGTCCAGATCGTGACGGAGGTGGACGGCCCAGCCTTCAAGGTGATCGAATCGCTGCGCAATGAAAGCGTCGTTACGGTGACGGGCCGCGTTGTCGCGCGTGCGGCGGACGTGGTGAACCCCAATATTCCAACGGGCGAGATCGAAATCCGCGTCGATGAGGCGGTCGTCCAATCGGTCGCGCAAGAGCTTCCCATGCCGGTCGCCGGAGACCAGGAATATCCCGAGGATATCCGTCTGCGCTACCGCTTCCTCGACCTGCGGCGCGAACGGGTGCATGCCAACATCATGCTGCGCAGCGCGGTCATCGCCTCGCTTCGCCGCCGCATGGTGGAACAGGGCTTTACGGAGTTCCAGACGCCGATCCTGACCGCGAGTTCGCCAGAGGGCGCGCGCGACTATCTGGTGCCCAGCCGCGTGCACCCGGGGAAATTCTACGCCCTTCCGCAAGCGCCGCAGATGTTCAAGCAGTTGCTGATGGTCGCGGGTTTCGATCGCTATTTCCAGATCGCCCCCTGCTTCCGCGACGAGGACGCCCGCGCCGACCGCTCGCCCGGCGAATTCTATCAGCTCGACCTGGAAATGAGCTTCGTCACGCAGGACGATGTTTTTGCAGCACTTGAGCCTGTTCTTCACGGCGTCTTTGAAGAATTTGCCAATGGCAAGGCGGTGACGCCCGCCCCGTTCCCGCGCATCCCGTTCCGCGAGTCGATGCTCAAATATGGCACCGACAAGCCCGACCTGCGCAATCCCATTGAGATCAAGGACGTCACCGAGCATTTCGTCGGCAGTGGCTTCGGCATCTTCGCTGGTATAGTCGAATCCGGCGGGGTCATCCGCGCCATTCCTGCGCCCGGCGCCGGGGCGCTGAGCCGCAAATTCTTCGACGACATGAATAATTGGGCGCGTAGCGAGGGTCATGCGGGTCTAGGCTACATCAACATCAAGGATGGCGTTCCAGGTGGCCCCATCGCCAAGAACCATGGCGATGGGGCAACCGCGAAGCTGATCGATGCGCTCGGCCTTGGCCCCAATGACGGCGTGTTCTTCGCCGCGGGCAAGGAATTGCAGGCCGCCAAGCTCGCGGGCGCGGCGCGCACCCGCACCGGCGAGGAACTGGGCATGATCGAAGAGGGCGTGTTCAAATTCTGCTGGATCGTCGACTTCCCGATGTTCGAATATGACGAAGAGAACAAGAAAATCGACTTTTCCCACAATCCCTTCTCCATGCCGCAGGGCGAGATGGAGGCGCTGGAGACGATGGACCCGCTCGACATTCTCGCCTGGCAGTATGACATCGTCTGCAATGGCGTGGAGCTGTCCTCCGGCGCGATCCGGAACCACAAGCCGGAAATCATGTACAAGGCGTTCGAGATCGCGGGTTACAGCAAGGAAGTGGTCGAGGCCAATTTCTCCGGCATGCTCAACGCCTTTAAATATGGCGCGCCCCCGCATGGCGGCTCTGCGCCGGGCGTCGACCGCATGGTGATGCTGCTGGCCGACGAACCCAACATTCGGGAAGTCGTGCTGTTCCCGATGAACCAGAAGGCCGAAGACCTGATGATGAACGCGCCCAGCGCGGTTTCGGCAAAACAGCTACGCGAACTTAATATTCGTATCGTAGAACAGCAGAAAGGCTGATCCTCAAGTCCGCTCGCCCTGAGCCTGTCGAAGGGCCTTCCTGCTCTTCAGGAAAGGAAAAAGGGCTTCGACAGGCTCAGCCCGAACGGATTATTGAGGGCATTGCATGACCATCAACCTGCGCGACTTTGAACGCGGCAAGAAATATGAGGGCGATTACAGCGCTGACCTTGCGGCGTTGCAGGAGCGCCTGGCCCGCATTCAGGTCGCCCATATCGTCCATCGCCGCCGCAGCATCATCCTGATCGAGGGCTGGGACGCATCCGGCAAGGGCGGGGTCATCCGCCGCATGGTGGCGCAGTGGGACCCCCGCTATTTCGAGGTCTGGCCGATTTCCGCCCCTACGCAGGAGGAAAAGGACCGCCATTTCCTCTGGCGCTTCTGGCAGAAGCTGCCGGCTTGCCAGGACATCAACGTCTTTGACCGCAGCTGGTACGGCCGCGTGCTGGTCGAGCGGGTCGAGGGCTTTTGCGCGGAACAGGAATGGAAGCGCGCCTATGACGAGATCAATGAGTTCGAGGCGCAGCAGATCGACAGCGGCACCCATCTGGTAAAGCTGTTCATGCATGTGACGCAGAAGGAACAGGACGAAAGGCTGGCGGACCGGCTATCGACCCCCTGGAAACGATGGAAGACGGGACTTGAGGATTATCGCAACCGCGCCCGCCGCGACGACTATCTTTCCGCCATGCACGACATGTTCCGCCAGACCGACACCCGCTGGGCGCCTTGGCAGGTGATCGATGGCAACAACAAGAAAGCCGCCCGCATCGCGGCGCTTACCTATGTCGCGGAAAGGCTGGAAGCGGCTGTGCCGATGGAGATGCCGGAGGCTGATCCCGAAGTGGTGAAGCTGGCGAAGGATGCGTTCGGGTATAAGGGGTGATGTGCCGCTATTCCCCTCCCACTTGCGGGAGGGGTTAGGGGAGGGCATGTCACCCGCCCTATCTCTACAGGCCCTCCCCCAGCCCCTCCCGCATGTGGGAGGGGAGCTATGGTCACTCTGGATAACTTATCCCCACCACCTCATATTCCTTTTCCCCTGTCGGCAGGGTCACCTTGCGCAGATCGCCGATGACAGACCCGCGCAATGCACGCGCCATGGGGGCGTTCCACCCGATCCGGCCGGAGGACGCATCCTGCTCGTCATCGCCGACCAGCGTTACCGTGCGATGATTGTCGTCCTCATCGGCTATCGTGACCGTGGCGCCGAAATAGACGCGGCTCTTGTCCGGCTGTTGAGCCGGATCGATGATTTTGGCGTCCTTCATTTTCTTCGACAGGCGGCGGAGCTGGCCGTCGATTTCCCGCATCCGCTTGCGACCGTAGAGATAATCGCCATTTTCGCTGCGGTCGCCATTGCCGGCGGCCCCACTCACAATCTCCACGATCTGCGGCCGCTCGACAGCGAACAGGCGCTCATATTCCGCGCGGAGGGCCGCAAAACCGGCGGGCGTGATATAGTTG
>CBHCMH010000323.1:0-3115 GCA_965974445.1 uncultured Rhizorhapis sp. | reverse complement strand
CGACGGACTCGTCCTCTTTCGCCTCGACCGCGCGATAGAAATCCGTCTGCTTGCCGTGGGACACATCCTCGGCCCAGCATTCAAGAATGCGCGTGGCGCCAAGCTCCAGGAACACACTGTCCGCGTCACTGGCGTGCTTGATGAACTTGTCCTTGTTGGCCGTAGGTACGGCGATCACGAAACCGTCAACATAGGTCATGGTGCTTCTCCTCAATTCGGCTGAAGGCGATGATTGCGCCCGCGCCCGATGAGACAGGCGGCAACGCTGCTATCAGGCAGTTTTCGGGCAACGGATGAACGTCGTCGGCGTTCCCCGCATGGGCAAAATCATTCAGGCAATGGCCTCGCTTTCGGGAACATAATCATAACCCAGCTCCCAGGCGACCGGCGCGCAGGTGATCTTTCCATTCCAGACGTTCAGGCCATCCAGCAGATGCCGGTCCTGCCGCATCGCCTCTTTCCAGCCGTCATCGGCGATATGCAGGACGTGCGGCAATGTCACATTGTTGAGCGCATAGGTGCTGGTCCGCGAAACTGCTCCCGGCATATTGGCCACACAATAATGGACGATGCCATCGACGATAAAGGTCGGATCGTCATGCGTCGTCGGCACCGAAGTTTCAAAGCATCCGCCCTGATCAATGGCGACATCCACCAGCACCGCGCCGCGCTTCATCGCCTTCAGCGTCCGGCGCGATACCAGCTTTGGCGCGGCGGCCCCGGGGATCAGCACCGCGCCAATGACGAGGTCGGCCTCCTCGACGCTGTCCTCAATATTGGCCTTGTTCGAAAAGCGGGTTTTGGCCCGCACCTCGAAATAGGTGCCCAGCCGGTCCAGCACGTCCGGATTGCGATCCAGGATCGTGACATCGGCCCCCAGCCCGGCGGCCATCTGCGCCGCATTGAAGCCGACCACCCCGCCGCCGATCACGACCACCTTTGCGGGCATGACGCCGGGTACCCCGCCCAGCAGCACGCCGCGTCCGCCATTCACCTTTTCAAGGGCGGTCGCGCCCGCCTGGATCGACATGCGGCCGGCCACTTGGCTCATCGGCTTCAACAGAGGCAGCCCGCCCGCCGCGTCGGTTACCGTCTCATAAGCGATGCAGACAGCACCGGACGCGATCAAATCCTTTGCCTGCTCGGGGTCCGGGGCAAGATGAAGGTAGGTAAACAGCACCTGTCCCTCGCGCAGCAGGGCGCGCTCTTCCTTCTGCGGCTCCTTTACCTTGACGATGAGTTCCGCCTCCCCAAACACCGCTTCCGCCGTATCGGCAATCTGCGCACCTGCCTTGCGGTAATCCTGGTCGCTCGCGCCAATGCCAAGCCCCGCCCCGCTTTCGACCAGGACGCGATGCCCGTGCGTCACCAGCTCATGCACGCTTTCAGGCGTCAATCCGACGCGATACTCGTTGTTCTTGATCTCGCGAACCGTCCCGACAATCATCGGACCTCTCCCGCCCGTCACAACGCACGCTGATATTATTACGGATAGCTATAATATCATATGGGAAGCGCAGCCAGCAGCAATGGGCGGTACGATAAATCGACGTGCCTGCTTGCGCAAAGGCCAGAGGCGCGATAGGGGGCATGCCTTCCAGGACATGCGGAGCGGTGGCCGAGTGGTCGAAGGCGCTCGCCTGGAAAGTGAGTATACGCCAAAAGCGTATCGAGGGTTCGAATCCCTCCCGCTCCGCCACTTCATTGTTTTCCTCCATTCGCGAACGTCTTTTTAAGCCAGTATTTTGGCTGATTTCCGTGCCTTTCTGTCCTTGATCGTTTGCGATCATCCGCCTCCATCCGCGTCATGATGTGGGGCTGAGTGTGGGGCTATGTGGGTCTGAGGACTTCCTTTGGCGCGTGTGTGGAGCTAATGCGTGGGCATGGGAAAGCTCAATGCACTGCAGGTCAAGAACCTTAGCGAGCCCGGCCGCTATTCCGATGGCGAGGGGCTGATTCTGAAAATCGGGCCGACGGGCGGGAAAAGCTGGATCCTGCGGGTGCAGGTCAATGGTTGCCGGCGGGACATCGGCCTGGGGGACGCGAAAGCCGTGTCGCTGCGCGATGCCCGCGAGGCTGCTGGCGAATTGCGCAAACTGGCGCGGTCGGGGATCGACCCGCTGGCGGCCAAGAAAAAGCAGGAGGTGGTGATCCCGACCTTCCGCGAAGCCTCCAGGCTGGTCCATGCCGAACTGTGCAAAGGCTGGAAGAACGGCAAGCATACCGACCAGTGGCTGACCACAGTTGAGAAATATGCCTGGTCCAGATTGGGCGATCTCAAGGTCAATGAGATCGAGGGGCCCATTATCCGGGATGTGCTGGCCGATATCTGGCTGGAGATCCCCGAGACCGCCCGGCGGGTGAAGCAGCGGATCGGAACGGTGCTCGACTGGTGCTATGCCAAGGGCTATCGCCCTTCAGAGGCGCCGATGCGCTCGCTCGCCCGGGGCCTGCCGCGCCAGCCGCGCAAGGACGGCCATTTTGCCGCCATGGATTATGGCGCAGTGCCGCCGTTCCTTGCCGACTTGCAGGAGCGCAAGCTCAGCATCAGCCGCCTGGCGCTGGAACTGCTGATCCTCACCGCGACCCGATCGGGCGAAGTGCGGGGCGCCCGCTGGGACGAACTCAATGAGAATTGCACCGTCTGGACCATTCCGGCCGAGCGGATGAAGGCGGGCAAGGCGCACAGCATCCCCTTGTCGCCGCAGGCGGTTGCTCTGTTCCGTCAGGCCTCGCACTTCAGGATCGCCACCTGCGATCTCATCTTCCCGGGCCAGAGCGGCAAGACGCCGATGTCGGACATGACCCTGCTGCAACTGCTGAGGGGCATGAACGTGACGGCCACCGCGCACGGCTTCCGCTCGAGCTTTCGCGACTGGGTCGCCGACCAGACCGATTTCCCGCGCGAGGTCGCCGAAGCCGCGCTGGCCCATACGCTCGAGAACAAGGTCGAGGCGGCCTATCGCCGCACCGACTTTTTCGAGAAGCGCAAGGCGCTGATGGAGGAATGGGGCCAATACTGCCACGGCCAGATCGGGGCGGCTCAAGCGGCGGAGCTGCAACGCGCGGCGCGCTGACGCCGAACCCGGGGACGCTCTACCGTGCGCTCGACCGG
>CBHCMH010000322.1:0-3118 GCA_965974445.1 uncultured Rhizorhapis sp. | reverse complement strand
CACTGCACCTCCACCGTGTAGATTTCGTCCGGCTGCCAGCCAAGGCCAAGCGCCATCCGGATGGCGACGATCAGCACGATGAAGGCCAGGAATACGCGCAGATATTCGGGACGGAACTTCATCGACATGCGCGCGCCGATCTGCGCGCCAGTGACGCTGCCGATCAGCAGCAGCAAGGCGAGCACCAGATCGACCGCCTTGGTCGTAAGGCTATGCACCATTGTCGCGGCGATGGTCACAAACAGGATCTGGAACAGCGACGTGCCGACCACCATCTGCGTCGTCATGCCGAGCAGATAGAGCATGGCGGGCACCATGATGAACCCGCCGCCCACACCCAGCAGCATGGTCATGATGCCCGTCACCAGCCCGAGCAGGAACGGCGCGATGGGCGAGATATAGAGACCCGACCGGTAAAAGCGCCAGCGCATCGGCAGCGCCGCGACCAGCGGATGGTGCCGCCGCTTGCTCGCCTTGGGCCGCTGTCCGGAGCGCAGGGCAACGATCGACTGCACCGATTCCTTCGCCATCAGCAGGCCGATACCGCCCAGCATCAGCACATAAAGGATGCCGATGACTGTATCGATCTGCCCGATTTGCTGCAGCAGCCGGAAGATGCCCGCGCCCGCGACCGCGCCCGTGATGCCGCCCGCGACCATCACCAGGCCCATGCGAACGTCCACGGCGTTGCGGTGCAGATGCGCGAACACGCCCGATACGCTGGCGCCGGTCACCTGCGTGGCCGCCGATGCCGCCGCGACCGTGGGCGGGATGCCGTAGAAAATGAGAAGCGGCGTCGTGAGAAAACCACCGCCTACGCCGAACATGCCCGATAAAAGGCCGACGAGACCGCCCAACCCAATGATGACGATGACATTCACCGACAGATTGGCGATGGGAAGGTAAAGATCCATTATCTGTTGGCTAGACCTAAACCGCGCCGATTTAAAGACAGCGTGTGGCCGTAATGAGTCAAAAATCCGCAGCCAGCACAAGGGCCGGGCCGGAGGCAGGGCGCGCGCTACCCGCAACACGCTCGCGCCATTCCAGCGCCGCGCGGGCGTAACCGCCGCCGACAGGGAAACGCGCGGCCAGTTGCGGGCCAAGGTCGAGGCGCGACAGCGAGGGTTGCGCGCCGCCCGAAAGCGCCACGCCCGCCATGATCGCCACGCCGTGACTGTCATCGAAAAGCTCTCCGGCAACCGCGATCCGGCCGTCGGCAAAAGCGTCCCTCCGCGCCGCACCGACCACACCGGCCTGGCCATAGCCCTCCAGCTCGATGCCCGGAGCGATGGGCATCGGCCCAATTCCTCCGGCTGCATAGGCCGCCAACGCATTGCGACCTCCTTCGGCGATGGCGGCGCGGCGCTCGATCGACAGGGCGATGGGAACCGAACGCACCGGTCGCCACGTCAAACCCAAAGCCGCCTCCGCCCCCAGGGGGGATTCCAGCGCGCTCGACACGCGACCATGGATGGCAAGCCTATAGGACGATGAGGGTGAAAGATCGTAGGCAAGCCGTGCGCCAGCCTGGCTGGCGCCCAGCTGACCCCCGCTCGCCAATCCCGCCTCGCGATTTTCGGGCCGGTACAGCATCCATGCCGACAAGGACCAGCGATCCCGCTTTCCGGATGGTCCGGGCCGGCCGGGGGCAATCGCAGGAGGAAATCCGGGCGGCCGGTTGAATATTCCGCCAGGCGTTGCGCCTGGCGCGCTGGTCTCGGCGATCACCGGCCCCCCTTCGGCCGGGTCATTATTCTCTCGACTGGTGAACGCAATTCTCGTCGGCTTGGGCGGATCGGCGACGGTAGGCGCTGCCGTCCCCGCCGGAATGGGAGCGGTCGATTGCCCGCCTGAGAGCACCGCCCCGGACGCCGGTTTCCCGGCCCGTCCCTTGCCCCCTTGCGCGGACAGAGCGTTACCCGATCGGTTCGCCTTGTCTTCATCAGGCTGGGTCAGCAAAACACCGGCGCGTCCCGCAATCCACAGGCCAAGCACCAGATAAAGGAACCGTACCGGTCGGCCCGGCACCATGTGACGAAGAATCACGTCGGCTGCACCAATTCCTCCGGAAAGTGATGGGATGTCTTTTCCCAGACAGGCTTCGCGCCGCGCCTGATCCTGGCATAATGCGACACGGCCCGCCGCGCCGCCATGATGGTGATGATATTGGCGACGAAGTTCCGTGGAATGGAGCGCATACCCTCCCGCCATCCGTAGAAGCGCGTCACAAACACGCAACGCATGCCGATCCGCCAGAGCAGCAACAAGCCGTTCACCAGCAACAGCGTCATGAGCGATTCGGAAAATGGCTGGGCCGCAGTGCCTTCCCACCAATGGGCCAGGCTGACGATCCCGTTTAGCAATATGGCTACGTAGCCGACGCACAATATGATCGCCGCCAGCGGCGAACGCCGGTCACGCAATCGCATCCAGCGTTCCGTCAGGCTGCCATGCCAACCCATCCGGTCCCAGCCCGCCAGCGCTATGCCGGTCATCCAGCGCGCCTTCTGCTTGACCGCGGCATCCAGCCGCGCGGGGAAATATTCCCGCGTGCAAACCGTGCCGCCATGCCCATCCGGCATGCGCACAAACACGCCCTGGCCGCCCAGTTCGCCGACGCGCAGACCAAGCTCATAATCCTCGGTCAGGCAGGCCGGATCGAAGGGCGCGTCGCCTTGCTTCGCCGCGATCCGGCCCATGCAATCGCGGGAAAAAGCGCAGCCAACACCAGCCGATGGCATGGCCGCGCCCACCGCCTCACGCACTGTCAGATATTTTCCATGGGCCTCACCACTTCGGCCGTTAGCGTAATTCCTGAGAGTGCCCTTCCATGCACTCCAAAAAGTCCCAATTCCCAGCGCATTTCCTGTAGAGCAGCCCCATCATGTCCATCTTTACTGTCATCGCCAGTGCCGCCGCTGCTTTCTCTTGCCATGCCGTCGACGGCGACACCCTGCGTTGCGGGCGGGAGCGGATTCGGCTGACCGGGATCGACGCGCCCGAGATGCCGGGCCATTGTCCGCGCTGGAGGCGATGCACCCCGGGCGATCCGGTCAAGAGCCGGCGGCATCTCGTCATACTATTGAAGTCCGGTCAGGTGCGCATAGAGCGCCTG
>CBHCMH010000321.1:0-3124 GCA_965974445.1 uncultured Rhizorhapis sp. | reverse complement strand
GGAAGAGCTGCTCGGCAACCCGATCGTGCGCGAGTTCTCGGCATCGCTCTGGGCGATCTGGTCCACGATCGGCAGCTACAACTTCGATTCGATGAGCCGGTTCCAAAACAGTCCCCCGTCAGCGATGCGCGCCTGCTGACCATCTTGCGTGTGGGCAAGCTGACCATCGGCAGGTTCGAAGAACTTTGCCTGATCCGGCAGGTGGGCGCCGGCGGTGTCATGGCCCATGTCCATGTGCCGCTCGCGGCGCGTCAGCGCGTACAGATAGAGCTTGGCAGAGACCGCGCATTCTGGGGAACTGTCCTCTGGGTCAAGGACGGGACCGCCGGGATCGGGTTCGACGCCGATGTTGAGCTTGAGGGGCTGCTGGCGCGCAGCGGGGCCTCGGGCGAGGATTACCGGTCGGCGGGGCCGCGCCTCAACATGGATTGCGGCGCTACATTGCGGGTCGGGAGCAGATTTTACCGGGTGCGCGTGCACGACCTGGGCCAGAGCGGCGTTGGGGTCACCTTCCCCGGCATGTTGGAGGAAGGGCAGGACGTGGTCCTGACGCTGCAAGGCTTTCAGCCGATTCAGGGCGTTGCGGTCTGGTGTCGCAAAGGCCGCGCCGGCATCGCCTTCCACCGGCCGATCGGCCTGGAGGCCTTGACCCGCTGGCTGCATGACAGCTTCGGTACCCCCCGTATGGAACGGCAGGGGGCAGGGGACAGGAAATGAGCTATCCGTCCTATCTTGGCGGGCGGCAGGCCTTGCCCTCATATTGATGGCGGTTGAACCTGTAGACGCTGCCGTTCCAGCGCAGCACCGGGAAACAGAAGCCGGGACCGCCAACCTCGATATCCGGCCAGCCGCCGACACCCTTCGCCTTGAGGAAGCTGGCGATGCCCTGATTGGCGTTCATCAGCTTCCACCCGCCGTTCGCCTGTCTGGACAGCAGCCAGTAGCCGGTGCCGGTATGGCCATAGCAAAAGGTGCCGCCTTCGGTGACCAGGGCGTCAGGCCGGCCGTCGCCGTTGATATCGCGATATTCGGCGATGGAGCCGGGAGAATAGGAGGCGGAAGGATCCTCCAGTCCGCATTCGCTGCGCCAAGTCGTCCCCTTCTTCACGAAACCCGCCGCCTTGAAGATCGCGGCTCGCTCGGCGGATGAAGGCTTGGGCACGGACGGCGCGGCGAGGGCGGGCGGGACAATCGAGAGGCCCAGAAAAACGGCAAGTAGGGTGCGCATGACATTCTCCTTGTCCTGCCGAGTCGGCGGGGGGAGAGTATCACAGGCGGCGATTGGGGGAGATGGATCATGCTACCATAAACACACATTTGTGGTAATGTGGGACCGGCCGATATGGAGTTTCCTATGAGTCGCCTGACCATCGATATTACCGAGCAGCAACATCAAAGCCTGAAAGCCTTGGCTGCATTGCAGGGCAAGACAATCAAGCAATATGCGATTGAACGGCTGTTTTCCGCCGGTGCGGGTGAAGATGCGGCGTGGCAGGAATTAAAAACGCTGCTGGGACAGCGGATCGCCGAGGGCTTGGCGGGCGGGGTTTCCACCAAGAGCATCGATGCCATTGTTGACGAGGAGTTGGGCCGGGATAGCCGCGCTTGACCGCCAGCTATGTCCTGCTTGCCGCTGCGGAAGCCGACCTGCGGGACATCGTCCATTATACGCGCACGCAATGGGGTGATGCGCAGACCCGCAATTATGTGGCGAA
Organism: uncultured Rhizorhapis sp.; assembly: GCA_965974445.1. GTDB lineage: Bacteria > Pseudomonadota > Alphaproteobacteria > Sphingomonadales > Sphingomonadaceae > Rhizorhapis. Next base: position 1,409 of record CBHCMH010000321.1, on the reverse strand, counting down.
ACTGAAATCCTGCATCGAAGCCGTTGCCGTAGGGGAGGGCTTGTTCAAGGATTTGGCCGCACTCTATCCGGGCCTGCGGATGGCCCGTTGCGAGCATCACTATATTTTCTGCCTTCCACGCGACGATGCACCTGCCCTTGTGGTGGCGATTTTTCATGAACGCATGGATCTGATGGTGCGACTGACCGATCGACTGAAATAGCCGATGGAGTGGAGGGAGCGGCAATCAGAACTTGGCACCGTAACGCAAACTCCCCTTCCCCCGTCACTCGATCGTATAGGCGGCCACGTGCCAACTGTCGCCTTCGCGGGCAAGCGAGAGAGTTTCGATCGCGCCCGTTTTGTTTGCGTAGTTGGTTTTGAACTTTACGACCTGGTAGCCGTAGGGGGGCGCGGGCACATATTCCTCGGTGATCAGCGTGCGCGATACCAACGCCCCAAGCGGCGGACGCACCGAGCGCGACACTTCGGCCCACGTCTCGCTGGTGTTGAGCGACTTGAACGCTTGGCTGGTGGCAATCCAGCTCCCATTCCAATCGCCCGCGTCAACGAGGGCGAGCCATTGCCGTGCCGCGCTGGCTGCGGCCGTTTCGGCGGCGGGCGCGGAAAGCCCCGTGGATTGCGGTACGGCGGGGACATCGGCGGTCCCGGACAAGGACGAGAGGGCGAGCAAGGCAAGGCTGAACGACATGAATATTCCTCCTACAATCCAACCGAAGCGGCGCGCTTCGGCTGGTGACTGGAGACCTTTCATGCCGGGACCAGCCGCGGCATCCCCCAAAAACATGTCCCCCCGGGTTTCGGGGCTTGGGCGTTCGAGTTCGCGCAGTTTCCGAGCTGCCTCGCGGCTGCTGGAAACCGCCATCTTGCGCCTCGCCTCGCGAAGCCGTTCGTTGACGGTGTGGACGGAAAGTCCCAGATGCCGCGCCATGGATTTCGCGTCATAACCGCTGACCAGCAGACGCAGCGTCTCCTTTTCCTTTTCGGTGAGGGCCTGAATTCCTGGTGTCATTGGCTCGCCTGCGCTCGCGCCTGATCGTTTGGCACATTTACGAAACGCCAAAACCGCGATCTACCCCAAATAAATCGTACCTCTATATCACCCTACAGGCGGTAAACCGCTAGAATGGGTCACGATGTCAGTTTACCAGATACGCCAACATGACCACCATAGCTGCGCCTGATGGAACCCTGCACTCCCCTCAATAAGGCGGCTTGTCCAACCCCTTGGGGCTCTTCGTGAAAATCTCGCATCCGGTTTCGGTAATGCCGATGCTGTGTTCGAACTGCGCCGACAGGCTGCGGTCGCGCGTTACGGCTGTCCAGCCGTCTTCCAGCATCTTCACGCCCGGCTTGCCGATGTTGATCATAGGTTCGATGGTGAAGAACATCCCCGGTTAATGAACCGG
>CBHCMH010000320.1:0-3129 GCA_965974445.1 uncultured Rhizorhapis sp. | reverse complement strand
ATGTAGAAGTTGGGCGTGCAGTCGCAGGCCTGAGCGTGAATCGCTTCTGTGAGAAATCTCCTTTCCGGGATTCGAGTGGGCGGCAGGTTCACAAGGCGACGCTCAAGCGGCGCTATTATCAACGCAGGGCCTTGCTGCAGGCAGCGCGCTTGCCCGGCGGGGTGCTTGTGCCCAGCCCGCTGGGTGAAGCGGTCGAGCGCTATTTAGCTGAAGTGCGATCAATGTTTATGCCGCGCAAATAGGCTCTATTTCCGCACAACGAATCGGGCTTAATCAGTCTGTCTCTTACACCAAGGAGACGACCTCATGCCTAAGCCCTCAACTGAATCACCCCAGGCGGATCGCGACCGCCCGGGCTCGTCACTGGACCAGATCGGTGACAATCAGCCCTTCCGGGTGGAAATGACACCGACCTCTGCCCTAAGCTTACTGGAAAGCATTCGGCTCTATTCAAGTGAGGAGCGGCGCTATCTCCGGCGCATCATCAAACGCTTCGGCATCCAGCAGCCGATCGTCGTCAATGACCGTAACGAGATCATCATCGGCCAGGCGCTGTTTCTCGCAGCGCTGGAAATCGGCATCACTGAGGTGCCGGTAATACGCCTCAAGGCGATCGGCCAACTCGAGGCCCAGGCGCTGTCGGTTGCCTATGCCCGGCTTGGCGAGATCGGCAAACCGGACCAGGCCAAGATCGGCGAAATCATGCTCCGTTGCGAGGTCGAGCTCGGTTATGACATCAGCGACTTCGGCTACGAAGTCGCCCAGGTCGATCTGATGCTCGACATGGGCACGGACGAACCGCAAGAAGTGCCTGCCGCGCTAGAGAAGCAGGCGGTGTCGGCACTCGGCGATCTGTGGGAGATGAATGGCCATCGTCTCGTCTGCGGCGACGCCCTTGATAGCCGGATTTACGATCAGCTGATGGAAGGCGCGAAGGCCCATGCGGCCTTTACCGATCCGCCCTATGGCTGCGGCATTGATGGATTCGTGTCGGGTAAGGGCCGACACCGTGAATTCGTCATGGGTTCAGGGGACATGTCGGCGGATGAGCTGTTCTGCTTCTTCGTCGGGTTCAATAAGGCCATGGCGGCACATCTCGGTGCCGGCGCGGTTATCTATGAAGCGATCGACTGGCGCAGTCTCCACAGCTTGCTCGACGCCACCAGAGACATATTAGGGCCGCTGGTCAATCTGGCTGTCTGGTCGAAGGATCGCCCAGGGCAAGGCAGCTTCCTGCGTTCGCAGCACGAATTGATTCTGATCTTCAAGAGCAAGGGCAAGATGCGCAACAATGTGATGCTCGGCAAATATGGCCGCTCACGTGCCAATGTCTGGTCGTACCCGTCCGCCCTTACCGCCAGCAAGGGGAGTGAAGAGGGCAATATCCTGGCCGAGCATCCAACACCCAAGCCCGTGCGCTTGGTGGCCGACGCGCTACTCGATACCACCAAAAGAGGCGACATTGTACTCGATCCCTTCTCCGGCTCGGGTACCACCCTGATCGCTGCTGAGAAGATCGGCCGCCGCGCACGACTCATCGAGCTTGATCCGCTCTATGTCGATCTCGCTGTACGGCGTTGGCAGGCATGGACCGGTGGCGTCGCGATCCATGCCGGGACGGGCGAAACATTCGACGAGCGCGCGGCGCGGGTAAATGCCCTTGCCGCGGCGGCAGAGTGAGGGGCCCGACATGGCAAAGGCACCCAAGGGACCTAAGAAGAAACCCAGCGGCGATTATGCGATCGGCTACGCCCGTCCCCCGTTGCACAGCCGGGTCAAACCCGGGCAGGTACTCAATCCGCATGGCCGCAATGGCAAAAAGGCCAGCGAACCGGACGCATTCGACAAGGCGCGTCTGCGGCTCAGCCGAGTCACCATCGATGGCGAAGTCATGATGATCCCCAGCGATGAGGCTTTTTACCTGCTGCAAATGACCAAGGCCATGGCGGGCGACAAGACTGCCGCAAAGATCGTGGCACAGGAGCTGGCGGCCAGGCGCAGGCTCGGCCCAGTGCCGCTGTCTTCTGCGGAGATCGCACAGGCCGAGGCAGAGGAGGCAGAAAAGCGGGCGCTCGCAGCACGATTGGTAGACATGCTCCAAGGGATAGCCTCAGCCAAGAAGGCGGATGCGCCGCGCATGGTGTACCGCGATGGCAAGCTTGTTCCTATGGATGAACCAGCGACGTCAGAAAATCCTCAGGAGGAGGCGGCCTGCGGCGATAGCCCCGAACACGGAGATTAGCTTGTTCGCTCGATCAGCCAATCAAGCAGACCGGCTGCAAGGGCGCTGTGGGCAAGTTTGACGTCGACCCAAAGATGGAGATGGGGCGAGGGGGGTAGGCTGAGATCTCCCTTGGGCGAATGGCAGATGAAGTAAAAGCGCTGAGCGCTTCCATTGCGGCGGAAGCGTTCCAGATAGTCATCGAGCGTCGCTTGTGTGGCGCTCGATTTGACCTGCACCCAAGCCGTCTCGTTCGTCGTTGGATTGTCGAGCAGGAGGTCGATATCGACCTCGCCGGTGCCTAGGGCAGATTGGCGCTGCCAGCCGCCCCGGGTAAAGATCAGTTCCACCATGATTTCAAAGTCGCGCCAATCCAGTTGGCTGACCATGCGTGCTGTGACGGATTCAAGGTCCGAGCGCAGCTTTCGCGCTTCCGTCAGCAGCGGTTCTTCTTCGCCGCGGATACGGCGGAGCAGATAATCTTCCCGCTCAATGTTGCAGATTGTCATGCGGTAGCTGGAAACGCGGGTCAGGGCGGAACTTAGCGAACGCACTGACAGCAGTTCGCCGTTCAGGCTGTGGCGATGCCAGCCATCGAGCGTGCGCCGGAACCGGCGGGGACCATCTGCATCATCTTCAGCCAGCGGCAGGACCTCGGCTTGCGCAAAAGCCCACCAGAGATGCCCATCGGCAAAGCTAACCCACAGGCAGTCGTCACCGAGTTCGTAGTAATCACGCAGCTCACGAAGACCATGGGTCACGCCGCTGTTGGTCCGGCCGGCCGCGGCCAACTGCTGTCGAACCGTGGTCCAGTCGCCAGCCGCGCACGGGTCATGTGCAATCTCACGAAAACCGGGGACGATACCGTGCGCAATCGCATCGGTCGACCAGGCGCCGCCCTTGCCCAG
>CBHCMH010000319.1:0-3158 GCA_965974445.1 uncultured Rhizorhapis sp. | reverse complement strand
GGAGCAGGCTGTATACAGCTGCACCGCTCTGAGACCGACCGCATGGGCGGCAGTTCATGCGCGGAATCGCATCACTTGCCGCTCAAGTCGTTCATCGGTGATCAGCGACGATGCGAAAACGGTCGGTGGAAAGTCCGATCCCAAGATGACCGCCAGAAGAAAAACCATCGTAGACAGGAGGGGCCAATGATTGGAAACAGGTTCAGTCGCCGCGGGTTCTTGAAGACATCTGCGCTCGCCGGCGCGGGAAGCTTGTTTGGCGTGCCGCTGTTCTCAGGTAGCGCAAGCGCTCAAGCGCAGAAGCTGACCGTCCGAATGGACAACGACATCAGCATCCTCGACCCGGGCTACATGGTCGGGGGCACGGAGATTGAGGCTCAGAATGCGGTGCTGCCGTGCCTGGTGAATCTCGACGTCAAGGAGGGCGTCTATAGCTGGAAACCGTCCGTCTATGTCGAGAAGTTCGAACAGCGCGATCCCACGCACTATGACTTTACGCTGAAATCCGGATTCATGTGGAGCAACGGATTTGGCGAGTTCACCGCAGAAGACGTCAAGTACTCGTATGAGCGCATCAAGACAACCGATTGGAAGGGCAACTTTGAAGCGCTCGACCATGTCGACCTGACAGACAAGTACAGTGGCACATTGGTACTCGGCCAGCCTTATGCGCCGTTCGCTGTGGCGGCGTTGACCAGCGGCGGCTCCGCCATCCTCTGCAAGGCTGCGATGCTCAAGGTCGGCGAGAAATTCACCACGGAATTTCCCGCCGTTTGCGGTCCGTACCTGCTTCAATGGACTCCGAAGCAGAAGCTGGCCTTCAGGCCGAACCCGGACTGGACCGGTCCGAAGCCAGCGTTCGCGGAAGTCGATGCGCTGATCATTTCCGAGCCCTCGGCTGCGGAGCTCGCCTATGAAGCGGGCGAACTCGATGCGACCTTGATTACACCCGCCACCCATGCCCGCTATAAGGAAAAGCTGCCGGAGAACAGCGCGATCCAGATTGCCGGCTCGCTGCAGTACATGTGGCTCGGCATGAATACGGAGAACCCAAAGCTTGCCGACATCCGCGTGCGAAAGGCTATCCAGCACGCGGTCGACGCCACCCAGGTCATCCAGGGCGCCTATGCCGGCATCACGGAAAAGTCCAACGGCATCATTTGCCCTGGCCTGCTTGGGCATCGCAAGACGACCAAATACACCTACGACCCGGAGAAGGCCAAGACGTTGCTGGCAGAAGCCGGAGTCAGCGGCTTGGAGCTGGAACTGAAGACGCTCAACGAGCAGGAGCGCATCCTCGCGAGCCAGATCATCCAAGCGCAGTTGCAGGCAGTCGGGATCACCGTCAAGGTCCTGCCGCAGGACTCGGGTCCGTTCTGGGAGATGGGAGACCAGTCGAAGGGCGATGGCTACAAGACCTTGGAGATCTGGCTGATGCGTTTCGGCACCAATCCCGATCCGCAAGAAGCAACGCAGTGGTTCACCAGCGACCAGGTCGGCGTCTGGAACTGGGAGCGCTGGAAGAGCGACGAATATGATTCGCTTTACAAACAGGGATTGTCGGAGACCGATCCCGAAAAGCGCGCCACCATCTATCTGCGCATGCAAGAGATCATGGAGGATACCGGCGCCTATGTCTGGATCAATCACGAGTCCGAGACATACGTGCATCGCACCAATGTCGGCATTAGCGTCCTGCCGTCAGGCGAGATGATGCTGCGCGACTTCACCAAGGCTTAGGATCGAACTGAAGACGGTAGCCGGCAATTGACAGACCCAGTCAGTTGCCGGCACCTGGATTTCGGAATTGCCGCGAGCCATGTGGTCGTACCTGCTCAAGCGCCTCGGACTGTCAGCCGCCATCGTGCTGTGCGCGCTGCTGGCGCTGTTCCTGCTCCTGCATTTGATCCCAGGTGATCCGGCGACGATCGCACTCGGTCCGCGCGCCACGCCCGAGGTCGTCGCCCGCTACGCCGAAAGGGCGCATCTCAACGAGCCGGTTCTGATCCAGTTCTGGATCTATCTGATCAACGCCTTGAGCGGCGATCTCGGCGTCGATGTCTTTTCCCAACGCAGCGTCACCACGATCGTGCTAGAAGGCTTGCCGTCAACACTGATCCTAGCCGCGACCGGACTCTTGTGGGCGGCTCTCATCGGCATTCCGCTCGGCTGCCTCTCGGCCATACGGCCCAACAGCTGGTTCGACCGGATGACCGGCATCATTTCGGTTTCGACGATCGCCATTCCCTCTTTCCTGGTGGCGATTTGGTCGCTTCTGGTATTCGCGGTGATGCTCAGGTGGTTGCCCGCGATCGGCGGTGGCGAATCCGGCGATCTTGCCGATCAGGTACAGCACCTCATACTGCCGGCCTTCGCGGTCGGCTTGGGTTGGGTCGGATATCTCGCGCGTATGGTGCGCGCCTCGATGCTTGAGGTGATGAACGAGAACTACATCCGCGCCGCCTATGCCTTCGGCCTCACGCAGCGCACGATCGTGTTCCGCTATGCGCTCAAGGTGGCGATCCTGCCGACCATCACGTTGATCGGCATCGGCTTCAGCGGACTGCTGTCCGGCGCCGTCTTCGCCGAGATCATCTTCACCCGGCCGGGTGTCGGTAAGCTGATCTATGACATGGTCATGAACCGCAACTTTCCCGTCGTTCAAGGAGCCGTCCTGATCATCACCGCCATTTATGTGATCGTCACACTTCTTGCCGATCTTCTGGTTGCCTGGCTGGATCCCCGTGTCCGCGACTCGCTCTGACCAGCCAGTCGTGGCCGTATCGGCGCCGGACCGCTTCGGTAGCGGAGGCTGGCGGCAGCTGCGCCGCCTTGTCGGCAACTGGCAAGGGCTTACCGGCCTCATCCTGGTTCTGCTGTTTTTCGCGAGTGCGCTCTTCGCGCCGGTTCTGGCGCCGTATGATCCAAATGCACTCGATATTCCGGCGCGACTGTCCGGTCCCAGCTGGCAGCATTTCGCCGGCACCGATCAGCTGGGCCGCGACACTTTCTCGCGTGTGATGCACGGCGGTCGGATCGCGCTCTATGTGGCTGCCATCGGCGTATCCACGTCCCTGGCGATCGGACTGTTGCTCGGTATGCTGGCAGGATACGGTCCGAGGTGGCTCGATGGCCTCCTGCTTCTGCTGTTCGACGTC
>CBHCMH010000318.1:0-3175 GCA_965974445.1 uncultured Rhizorhapis sp. | reverse complement strand
GCGGCGCAGGGCCTCATTCACCGTGACGTCAGGAGAATCCTGCGGGCCGGACCATTCCGGTCCGCCGGTCTTGGGTAATGTCATGTTGTTCTCCGGTACGAGCGATCACAAGCCGGACCGAAGGCCCGGCGGCTAGGTGATCGCGGGAATTGAAATCAGGCGGCCAGGGCCAGCGGGAAGCCCCGCAATGCGAGCGATGGGCTCATCTGGTGTAAATTGGCGGAAAGACTGCTCTGCGTTCCGCCCCAATCCTCGGTCTGCATCGCCGCCGTATATGTCAGGGGCAGGCTGGTGCCAGTGATCGTCCTGACAATATCGGTGCCATCCATGATATCGGCCTCCCACGCCTCGCTGGTCTCTCCCAGCGGAACATTCTGTCCATCGACATTAAAGCCGCCAATCCGCGTCCTGCGGACCGCATCGATGGTCCAGTCACCCGTGCCTGCGTTCCGGGTCAGCACGCCGTGGACCGGGCTGTAGGGCCGGTTCGCCGCCGCCGTGAAGGTCAGATCCTGAATCGCTCCGGAGCTGCTGGCCCGGCCCTGGCTCACCGCCCGGTAATAATCCGTGTCGCCGATCTCACCCGCGCCCAGCGAGCGCCGCGTGGACGCAGGGCCAACCAGGATAAAAGTGTCGCCCGTATCATGACTGCCAACATGCTGCTCAGTGCCGCGCCGGCCGCGCAGCAGGCCGGACAGCTCATAGGTGTTCGTATCGACCAGCGTCGCCGTGATGAACTGCAGATACTCCCATCGGCCGTCAGCGCCCAGCAAAGCCAGATTAACGGTCGCGTTCGCCAGCACATCGTCTTCCGTGCTGCTTGCCAGCGTACCGGATTTCATGATGACGGTCAGGGTGCTGCCATAATCGATGACAGTCGTCAGGGCGACCCCCAGCGCATCGGGCGCATAGCCCCAATCCATGGCGTCCTGAGCAGAGACAGCGGCCCATGCCGGATCATATTCATCCGCCACGTCATTGTCGGCCTGCTGAAAGTCCGCACCAGCCCAGAACACATCATCGCTGAACGGAGCAGCGCCATAATAGATGAAGGGTGTGGTGCTGTCGTGCGCGTCGACGGCCAGCGGCACGTCCAGCACCACGCCCTTGGTCAGGCCGGGAATAGGAATGGCCTGTTCGCGCCTGCCATCCATGTCCGCGCCGGGATTGCCGGTGAGCGATGCAATCGAAGGATAGTCCACCTCCCACTGCATCGTCAGCGAACCGTCGCTGGACACCGTCATGCGGGTCAATCGGGATGGCTGGTCGTTGCCGTCCAGACTGAGTGTGCGAAGATCGGCCGGTTCCAGCGCGATCTGCTGCATGGTCAACTTCAGATTGATTTCGGTGCGGCCGACCCATTTGCGTCGGAAATAGCGTTCAGCCAATTGGCGGGCGCTGGCGGCGGATTCGGCCATCGTCGTCATGTTGATGGTGAGTTCACGCACGCCATCAACCGCGTCCAGTGGTCTTTGGACGACGACGCTGTTGGTCTGCTGGTCGGCATCGATGTCCGCAAAGCTGAACGTCATCGCGCGGGGCAAATCGCTGTCCTGCTTGATACTGACGACATAGCGCATATCGCCATCGCGAACGAAATCCGCCACATCGATCGTGCCGCCCGACGCACCGCCGCGCTTGACGCCCTGCACCACGAAATCATGCGGACGGATGTCGGTATCATGGGCGTCGAAAAGCGGTTCCAGAATGTCGCGCCCACTGCCCTGCGTCCAGCTATAGCCTTTGATTTCCTGATCCAGCGTACCGAAACTATAGTCGCCAACGGCCACACGGCACCGCTGCGCCACATCTTCAGCGACACTCTGAAGCGTCACGCTATTGCCGATGATCCGGTCGAGATAGCGCCATGTGACGACCGTCGACAGCTGGGGAGCGCAGAACAAGGCATGGTTGACCGGATCGTAAATCATGCCATCGGCGTTTTCGATCTTCCAGTCTGTAATATCGATGGTGCGAATGACGCTGAGGTCCGAAAGCGAGATTTCGGTATCGTTGAGCCAGATCGCGGATGATCCAGGCAGCAGGTTCGCCCATTGCTTGTAATTATTATAGGTGTCGGCGCCCTGTGCGACGTCGGCGACGATCGCGCCCGTCTCCTCATCGATCTTCAGCAGCCGCGAGCCGGCCCAATGCACGATGAAATGGCCGTCATAATGGGCAATGTCTGTTCCAGGCTCAAAGGTCGTATGCCCGGTGGCGATCTCAAAGAAATCCGGGCCGCCCCGTCCACTGGTGTGGGCCAGGCGGTAAAGCATCAGCTTTCCGGTCGTGCCGCCGGGGCAGCCTGCAAGCCAGATATCGCCATGGCTATCGGTGCAGCAGCCACGCAGCTCCCACAATTCGCTGCCGCCCAAGTCGCCAGTATACAGCTCCGACGCCCCGCCAACGGTGTCGAGTGTGAAGACATCGAACCAGTAGCCGATCGGCATGGTGATCAGGTGTTCGCGCCCCATGCCGTCCTGCAGCAGGCGAACATGGGTCTGCACGCTGGTGGTGGCAAAAATCGGGGTGGCAGAGGGTGATCCATCGCGCGCCAGCGCCTGCACATAGCCGTCCGCGAGGAAATAGACCGCGCCGGAATTGCTGAAGCCATAGACGGATTGCAGGTTGTACCCAGTCGGCCAATCCGCGCAGATCATCAAGCTGCGGGCGGCCACGTCCCAGATCTCGTATTTGCTGCCCCCGGTCCAGATCACCCGGGAACGGTCGGGCGAATATGTGAAACCCCACAGGCGGTTCGGCGTGGCATATCCTGCCGGGAAGCTTTCATAAGGATAGGCCGCCGCCTTGGTCGAAACCGCTTCCACCATCACCTGCGGAATGCGGTTGCCGACCTTTTCGAGGGGCGCTTCCTCGATCATCATCCAGGCAATGCCGCGATAGGCGGGGCAGGACCCGGCGCCATGTTCCGCCTCCACCGTCGCGAGCATGCGCGGATCGGGCTCCTGGGTTTCGGACCCCAGATAGAAGCGGCAATGCTGGCTGAAGGATGCGATGCGCGTAGTGCTCGACTTGCCCTTGCTGCTCGTCACAACCTCGGCAAACAACTCGCCGATCGACATCGGGCCGGGGCCGGTGGCGTCATAGGCCAGCTGCTTGTCGAACCAGACGCGCGTCACGCCGTCGATTTCATGGCCCGCAATCGCCGTCGCCC
>CBHCMH010000317.1:0-3181 GCA_965974445.1 uncultured Rhizorhapis sp. | reverse complement strand
GCGCCACCCGGGGGGGGTGGGGTTTTTGGGGCGGGGTTGTGGTTCCTCTGGTGGCCCTCCCCCCCCGCCCGCGGGGGGGCGGGGCCGGGGGTGGGACAGCAAAGTTAAGCTCACACAATGCCCACCCCTAACCCCTCCCGCACGCGGGAGGGGAATGACCTTGAACCCCAGCCTCAGTCCATCCGGACTTTCCCGCGTCCCTTCTTCACCGCCCCTCTCGCAACCTTGCTCTCGACCCGTTTCGCCTTGGCGGTGCGGCTCGGTTTGGTCTTGATGCGGGCGGCCTGGCGCTCATGGGCCTTGGCGATCATGTCCAGCAGACGTTCGCGGGCGTCCTGGCGGTTGGCGTCCTGCGTGCGAAAACGCTGCGCGGTCAGCACCAATATGCCCTCGCTGGTGACGCGCGATCCGGCCAGTGTCTTGAGTTGGCGGAAGGCGTAGGGCGGCAAGCCGAGGCGATAGAGGTTGACGCGCAACTGGACCGCCGTCGCCACCTTGTTCACATTCTGCCCACCCGGCCCGCTGGCCGTGGTGAAGCGCTCTTCAATGGCGTCGGGCGCTATCTGGAAGCTGTCCCGGTCAAACATCACTTCCTGCCAGCAACTCCGGCCCGAAGCCTGCTGCGACAAAGCGCTCGGGCAGGGGGGCGGTGGCTTCCGCCGGGGGTTTCCCCTGACGGGACAGCGACAGGAAGTGGCTGTGCAGCAGCATCGGTCCCTTGCTGCGCCCGCTACCATAGACAGGGTCGCCGACGATGCCGATGCCCAGTCCATAAAGGGCGTGCGCCCTGATCTGGTGGGTGCGGCCGGTTTCAGGAAAGAAGCGGATGAAGCTGCGGCCGTCCTTTTCGGCGAGTTTCTCCCAGGCGGTCAGCGCCGCCTTACCGCGCGGGTCCGTCACCATGCGCCAGCCCTCTTCGGCGCTGCTCACCTTCATGAGCGGCAGATCGATGACGCCCTTCGCTTCCGCCGGAATGCCCTCAAGCACCGCGACATAGCCCTTCACCACCTGTCGCGCCTCGAACGCGGCGGCGAAGCGCTTGTGCGCCTTGGGATTGCGCGCGAGGAGCAGGCAGCCGCTGGTGTCGCGGTCCAGCCGGTGCACCGCGGTCGGCCAGCGCTCAAACCCGAATGTCAGGCTGGCCAGATAATTTTCCAGGCTGAGCCCGCCATTTTTCGGCGGGTCCACGGCAAGGCCAGCGGGTTTGTCGAGGATCAGAGCCTCGCCATCACAAAATATCACGCGATCAGAAAGCATGGCGCACGCTCTCGCACTGGATCGGTCGCGGCGCAATGGGCAATTGCGCTGGTGCGGCCGACTTGCGGGTGAACAGGACATTCGTAGAGTACAGGCAATTCCGTCCTGAGATTGGCCCAAATGAAAATAAAATCCCTGACCCTGCTGGCGTCCGCTGCTGCCCTCTTCCTGCTTCCGGCATGCTCCCAGAATGACAATGATGGCAATGTCTCGGCCAATGCCCTCGCGGCCGACCCCAGTACGGGGGATTGGACGAAATTCGCTGACGGGTTCCTCGAAGGCTATTTCAGGCTCAACCCCAGCTTCGCCATCTATCAGGGCCGGCATGAATTCGACGGTCAGCTTCCCGATTGGAGCAGCAAGGGATTGAAGGCGCAGGCTGATTTCCTGCAAACGGCGATTGCCAAAGCCGAAGCGTTCGATCCGGCGAAGCTGACTGAGGAGCAACGGTTCGAACGCGATTATTTGCTTGCCGTGGCGCGGGGACAGTTTTTCTGGCTGACGGAGGCCGATTTTCCGCAGCGCAATCCCGCCTGGTACATAGGCAACGGGCTTGATCCCAATGTGTACATCGCCCGGCCCTATGCCGATCCTGCCACGCGGATGAGGGCCTTCATTGCCTTTGCCCGGAATATCCCGCGCGCGGCCGATCAGATCAGGGTGAACCTGAAAACCCCCTTGCCGCTCAGTTATATCGATTATGGGACGGCCGGATTTTCCGGGCTGGCGGACTATTTCACCGGCGACGCCAAGGCGGCATTTGCGGAGGTGAAGGACCCGGCGCTTCAGAAACAGTTCGATGAGGCGGCGGGCGCTGCCGCAAAGGCGATGCAGGCGCTGGCGGACTGGCTCGAAAAGGGCCGGAAGGAAGGCACGCAGGACTTCGCACTGGGACCGGAACGGTTCGCCCGGATGCTGGCCATGACCGAGGGCGTGAATGTCCCGCTGGCCGAACTGGAAAAGGTCGGGCGCGCGGACCTGCGGCGCAACCAGGAGGCGTTGAAGGCGGCCTGCGCCGAATTTGCGCCTGACAAGTCCATTCCGGCGTGCATGGCGAATTTGAACGCCAACAAGCCGGAGGGCGGCCCGGTCGCGGCGGCGCGCAGGCAGTTGCCGACGCTGAGGGCGTTTCTGGCGCAAAAGGACATCGTTTCCATTCCCGGCACGGAGCAGGCGCTGGTCGAGGAATCGCCGCCCTATAACCGGCAGAATTCCGCCTATATCGACATCCCCGGCCCTTATGAAAAAGGCCTGCCGTCGGTCTATTATATCTCGCCCCCGGACCCGGCCTGGAGCAAGGCGGTACAGGAGGCCTATATTCCGGGCGAAAAGGATCTGCTCTTCACCTCGGTTCATGAAATATGGCCGGGGCATTTCCTGCATTTCCTGCACAGCAACCGGTCGAAGTTCACATTCGGCAAGGTGTTTGTCGGCTATGCCTTTGCCGAGGGCTGGGCGCATTATGCCGAGGAACTGATGTGGGAGGCTGGCCTCAACGACGGCGATGTTGAAACGCATATCGGCCAATTGTCGAACGCGCTGCTACGCGACTGCCGCTTCCTGTCAGCGATCGGGTTGCACGCCCGTGAAATGACGATGGAACAGTCCCGCAAGATGTTCATCGAACAATGCTACCAGGATGAAGGCAATGCCCGGCAGCAGGCCGCGCGGGGCACCTACGACCCCGCGTACCTCAATTACACGCTGGGCAAGCTGATGATCCGCAAGCTGCGCGAGGACTGGACGAAGGACAAGGGCGGGCGAAAGGCGTGGAAGCAGTTTCACGACGCCTTCCTCAGCTATGGCGGACCGCCGATCCCGCTGGTCCGGCAGCAGATGATGGGCGGAGAGGCAAAGGCGGTGTTTTGAGGAGCGGTTGTTAGCGGGTTATTTATACCGAGTTGCAGTGACCATGACTCATACT
>CBHCMH010000316.1:0-3184 GCA_965974445.1 uncultured Rhizorhapis sp. | reverse complement strand
CAGCTTGGACTACTCGCTGCCTCGGCTCATCGAAGACAAGGTAAAAACCGCCTTCGCTTTCGAATGTCTCTATCACCACGAGCCGGTTCAGCCGTGCGCCATGCCAAGTGCCTTCCACCGGTATCTCTACTGTGTAGGTGCTTTGGTCCACTCTAAGTGCCGGACTGCCAAAACGGTTACGGAACTCACCCGGAACAGCGAGTTCCCCGATGCGGCCCCGGAAGATCTCATTGGCATTATTGTGTTCCGGCAATTCTTCGAAGACCAGTGCGCTTTCGAGCAATGCTCTGAATTGCGCGCTCTCATAGCAATTGTAGCCGTCCTCGAACGATATGAGTGGATCGAGAGCCATGCTGGGAGGCTGCGCCGAACAACCCGAGATTAGGCTTACGAAGAGGATGCATCGAGTAAGCATTGACGGCTATTGTCGCATCGAACAGGTATGTCCGCAATGGTCGTGTGCGGCCATTGCCGATTTCGATGAATGTAGGGCAATTTCGCCTCGTCGCGCTTCAAAACCGGACTGACCGCACCCGGCAACAATGTTGACCTCCCCTAATCTCCCCCTTTCCTACACCCCAACCCCGCAAGCGGCACCCCGCCGCTCCCTGTTTTCCGGCTGATTTCCGCCAGAAAGGACGCCGCTACATCTCGCCCCGGGCGCGGCGGATGGCGAACCATTTCTTTACGTTGGCATTATGCTCTTCCAGCGTTTCGGCAAAGATATGCCCGCCTTTGCCGTCCGCCACGAAGTAGAGCGCGTCCGTTTTTTCCGGGTTCAGCACCGCCTCGATCGACGCGCGGCTGGGGTTGGCGATCGGGCCGGCGGGCAGCCCAGCCATGGAATAGGTGTTGTAGCCGTTGACCGCCTCGATTTCCGACCGGCGAATCCGGCGGCCGAGCGGCTTGCCCCTGGTCAGGGGATAGATGATGGTGGGGTCGGCCTGCAGCCGCATGCCCTTTACCAGCCGGTTGCTGTATACGCCCGCGACCATGCGCCGCTCGGACGGAACGCCGGTTTCCTTTTCGACGATGCTGGCGAGCGTCAGCGCCTCCTGCGGTGTCTTTACGACCGTCGTCTTGCTGCGCTTGGGCCAATGCTCGGCCATCGTGTCCTTCATGGCGCGCTGCATGCGGTCCAGCACCGCCTGGCGGCTCTCCCCCCGTTCAAAGCTGTAGCTGTCGGGCAGGACCGTTCCTTCCAGCGGCACGTCCACCGGCCCGGTCAGATATGTCTCCGCCATCAGCTTTTCATGGACCAGGATGGACGGCATCCCCTCCGGAACTGTCACCAGCCGCGCGATCACCTTGCCGCTTTGCAGGATGTTGAGGATCTCGCGGTTGCTGGCGCGGGCGGGGATCCGATATTCGCCCGCCCTGATCGGCGCGTCCGATCCGAAGATCTTCGCGCGCGACAGGAAGGTTTTCGCGGAGTCGATCACCCCGTCCTTTTCCAAATCGCGGGCCGCCGCCGTCAGCGTCGTGCCCTGCGATATGATGACGGTCGTATCCTTTGCCGCCGGCCCGTCGCCCGTCCACCCGCGCACGAAGCCGAGCGCCAGCAAGGCGGCGACGGCAAGACCGGCGATCAGGACAAGGCAGCCTAGCCGCCGCATGGGAATCAGATCGCCTTCATCACCAGGCTGGCGTTGGTGCCGCCAAAGCCGAAGCTGTTGTTGAGCACGGCCTTGACCTTCCGCTCTTTCGCCTTGTGCGGGACAAGGTCGACGCCCGCGCAATTTTCGCTGGGGTTATCGAGGTTGAGCGTCGGCGGCACGATCTGGTCGCGGAGCGCCAGCACGCAGAAGATCGATTCGACCGCGCCCGCGCCGCCGAGCAGGTGGCCGATGGCGGACTTGGTCGAGGACATCGACATGGTGCTGATGGCGTCGCCGAACAGCCGCCGCACCGCGCCCAGCTCCAGCTCATCGCCCAGCGGCGTCGAGGTGCCATGCGCGTTGACATAGTCGATGTCGGACAGCGACAGGCCGGACTTGCGCATCGCCATTTCCATCGCCCGGTACGCGCCCGACCCTTCGGGATGCGGCGCGGTCACATGATAGGCGTCGCCCGACAGGCCATAGCCGATGACTTCGGCATAGATTTTCGCGCCGCGCGCCTTGGCCCGCTCATATTCCTCCAGCACCACGACGCCAGCGCCCTCGCCCATGACGAAGCCGTCGCGATCGATGTCATAGGGCCGCGAGGCGCGCTCCGGCGTGTCGTTGAAATTGGTGGACAGCGCCCGCGCCTGTGCAAAGCCGGCAATGCCAAGCGGGCAGATCGCGCCTTCCGCGCCGCCCGCCAGCATCACGTCGGCATCGTCCATCGCGATCATCCGCGCAGCATCGCCAATGCTGTGCGCGCCAGTCGAGCAGGCGGTGACGACTGCGTGGTTGGGACCCATCAGGCCGTACTTGATGCTGACCTGCCCCGAAATCAGGTTGATGAGGCGGCCATGGACGAAGTGCGGGGACACGCGGCGCGGCCCCTTTTCGTGCAGCACGATGGATTCGCTGGCAATGCCCGGCAAGCCGCCAATGCCCGAGCCGATGGAGCAGCCCGCGCGCAGGCGTTCGGTCTCGCTCATGTCGGTCAGGCCAGCATCTTCCAGCGCCTGTCCGGCAGCGTCGATGCCGAAGACGATGAACGGATCGACCTGGCGCTGAACCTTGTGATCCACGCGCTTGTTCGGGTCGAAGCCATATTCATGGTCGGCGGGCTTTACCTCGCAGGCGATCTTGCAGGCATAATCGCTGGCATCGAAGCGCGTGATGGTGGCGGCGCCCGATTTGGCGGCCAAGATGTTTTTCCAGCTGGTTTCAACGTCCGCCCCCAAAGGCGAGACCATGCCCAGACCGGTTACAACCACACGACGCATATCATGCTCCAATTCAGTTCCACTACGCGAAACGGCCCTCCTTCCACGGGATAGCCCGGGCCGGAGAGCCGCTTGTCAAGATCATCGGCCCGCTATCGGGTTCACCGTGACTGGAATCAGCCCTTGTTGGCCTCGATATAATCGATGGCATCCTTGACGGTTGCAATCTTTTCCGCCGCATCGTCGGGGATTTCTACGCCGAATTCTTCTTCGAACGCCATGACCAGCTCAACAATGTCGAGGCTGTCTGCGCCCAGATCGTCGATGAAGCTGGCTTCCTCGTTCACCTTTTCGGCTTCGACG
>CBHCMH010000315.1:0-3184 GCA_965974445.1 uncultured Rhizorhapis sp. | reverse complement strand
AACAGCCACAATATGACGCCTCCCGGCCCTGACAATCCTGCCCCCGCCGGCGCGCCACGGACCAGCAGAGAGCGTGACGAACCCTGCGCGCTTACCGGGCGGGTGAAGCTTTTCCCCGCCTTCTGCGCCGCGCTGATGTCACGTGCAAGGGCGCGGCCGTCCTCCGGCATCAAGCCGCCTTCGGCCTCGGTCAATTGCGATACGAATTTGGGAACGCTTTCCAGCCCCAGCCAGCCCGCCAGCCGGTCCGGCGCGTCGATCCTGCCGTCGGCGCGCACCAGCACCGGCAGGGCCGGGGCTGATTCCAGCAAGGTCGCCAGCCGATCCGCCTGCTCGGCGGCAAAGGCCGCCCGCCGCCGCATCGCCACACCGCCATAAACCGCCCAGGCCGCGCCAAGCAGCCAAAGCGCCATGATGATGCCAAGAGCGGCCATGCTGGTGGTGGACATGGCGATCACTCGGCCATTCGCCCCTTCTGTCCGCGATGTTCGCCGGAATCCGTGCCCATGCACGGGCAGTAGCCCAAACTAGGCGGCGGGTGAAGCGGGGATAGGGCCTTTACCGTGGGAAGGGTCCGTCCGGGTAGTGGGGTTGGGATGGGACATTCTCATTCCCCTCCCGCTTGCGGGAGGGGTTAGGGGAGGGCATGTCACCCCCCTTATCCCTACAGGCCCTCCCCCAGCCCCTCCCGCAAGCGGGAGG
Organism: uncultured Rhizorhapis sp.; assembly: GCA_965974445.1. Lineage (GTDB taxonomy): Bacteria > Pseudomonadota > Alphaproteobacteria > Sphingomonadales > Sphingomonadaceae > Rhizorhapis. The sequence continues at coordinate 2,482 of CBHCMH010000315.1, read as the reverse complement.
GGAGTTTGGACCCAAACCCCCTACCCTCAATAACGATAATGATCCGGCTTGAACGGGCCTTCCACCGGCACACCGATATAATCGGCCTGCTTCTTCGTCAGCGTGGTCAGCTTCACGCCCAGCTTTTCCAGGTGCAGCGCCGCGACCTTTTCGTCGAGATGCTTGGGCAGAACGTAGACCTCGTTCTTGTACCGGTCGCCATGGGCCCACAGCTCGATCTGCGCCAGCACCTGATTGGTGAAGCTCGACGACATGACGAAGCTCGGATGCCCGGTCGCGCAGCCCAGGTTCACCAGACGCCCCTTGGCAAGCACGATGATCTTCTTGCCATCCGCGAACTCGACCTCGTCCACCTGCGGCTTGATTTCGGTCCATTTCAGGTTGGAAAGCGCCGCGATCTGGATCTCGCTGTCGAAATGGCCGATGTTGCAGACGATCGCCATATTCTTCATCGCGCGCATATGATCGAGCGTGATGACGTCGGCATTGCCGGTCGCCGTCACGAAGATGTCCGCCCGCGTTGCTGCCTCTTCCATGGTGACGACTTCATAGCCCTCCATCGCCGCCTGCAGCGCGCAAATAGGATCGACTTCGGTGACCAGCACGCGCGCGCCGCCATTGCGGAGCGAGGCGGCCGAGCCCTTGCCGACATCGCCGAAGCCCGCGACGCAGGCAACCTTGCCTGCCAGCATGACGTCAGTGGCGCGACGGATGGCATCGACCAGCGATTCCTTGCAGCCGTAGAGATTGTCAAACTTCGACTTGGTGACGCTGTCGTTCACGTTGATCGCGGGGAAGGGCAGCTTGCCCTTCTTCGCCAGTTCATACAGGCGGTGAACGCCGGTGGTGGTTTCCTCCGACACGCCCTTGATCGCCGCGACCGTCTTGGTGAGGAAGCCCGGACGCTCCTTCAATACGCGCTGGAGAACCTTGCAGAAGATTTCCTCTTCCTCATTGGTCGGCGTGAACAGCGCCTCCCCCGCCTCGACCCGCGCGCCCCAGAGCGCGAACATGGTGGCGTCGCCGCCGTCGTCCAAGATCATGTTGCAGGTGGCGTCACCCGAACCCCAGTCGAAAATGCGCTCGACATAGTCCCAATATTCCTCAAGGCTTTCGCCCTTTACCGCGAATACCGGCACGCCCGATGCCGCAATGGCGGCGGCGGCATGGTCCTGCGTGGAAAAGATATTGCACGACGCCCAACGGACCTCCGCACCCAAGGCCGTCAGCGTTTCGATCAGCACCGCCGTCTGGATCGTCATGTGCAGCGATCCCGTAATCCGCGCGCCCTTCAGCGGCTGCGCCGCGCCATATTCCGCGCGCAGGGCCATCAGGCCCGGCATTTCGGTTTCGGCGATCTCGATTTCCTTGCGGCCAAAGGCGGCAAGGCCGATGTCGGCAATCACATAATCATTGAAGTCGGCGACAGGTGCAGTGGCCACAATAGTCTCCTGGGCGTCAGCAGGGTTTGGGCCGCCAAAAAAAGGCGGCACGGATTGAGGGAACCTCTAACAATCCGCGCCGCCAGAAGCAAATCAAATATAAAGAAATCTTTATATGACTAATTCGCCGCTATGGTGAGCGGGCAGGCGCTGTCCGGCAGGCGCGGATTGGCCCCTGCCCGCTGGGCCAGCGTGACCAGCGCCGCCCGGCTGGGCGCGGAGGCATTTGCCGCCCGCACCAGTGATTGCATGTCCGAACAATCCAGCCCTTCCGCGCCCGCGCCATAGCTGTTGGCCAGTTGCGTCGCATAGCGGTCATAGGCATTGAGCGCCGCACTGGCCCCCATCGCCTTCCGGAACTGGCCGCGCAGTTCTTCATTCACCTGCGTCAGCGCGGCGCGTTTGCCCCTGACGAAAGCATTATATTCATCCAGAAAGTTGACGCCCGTATTCCGGCACCGCAGCGCCGAGACCATCAGCATCGTTTCAAAATCACGCACCTGCGCCGCTTCAACGGCTTGTACGCTCCAGCAGGACGCCGCCTGCGCCGGCGCGGCTGAAAATATCACGGCCGCACCGATTACCAGTTTCAGTATGTTTCGCATGTTCATTCCCCGTCCCGGTCCCCGGGGCGAAGAATGCGCTTCAGAACTTGTGCAAAAATTGACCGGGAATGTTAACGGCCGGTTGCGGATGATCGTTCAGGTTGAACCATCCAGCAAGGTCAGTGCCTTATCCAAGGGCAGGCTGCACGACACCCGACTGCCCGGCCCAGACCAGCCAGAACTGCGCGATATCGTGCCATGGGCCGGTGACGGCCGACAAGACCTGCTTTGCCCCTTCCGCATCACCGGATCGGGCCAGTGCGATGCCAAGGCGCGTGTTCACCTGTCCCGGATCGGCGGGCGTCCCGGTCAACGCCTTGCGATACAGTTCCGCGGCCTTGGTATAGTCTCCAATCGCAAGATAACCGTCGGCAGCGTCCGCTGCCCCACCCGCCTTGGCGGCGCGCGCAGCAAGTGCCGCCTTGTCCTTGGCGG
>CBHCMH010000314.1:0-3191 GCA_965974445.1 uncultured Rhizorhapis sp. | reverse complement strand
CCTTCCCCCTCCCCTGAAGGGGAGGGGCTTATGGTAGCTCTGACCCGCAAGCCATCGCCTGCAAACCGCCGGTCATTTCCTGCACATGTTGCTTATCGGATTAGGCCCGCTCGCCGTGATCAGGCCCAGCCTGTAGGGCAATTCGATATATTCATAGGATTTGCCCTTCTCCATATCCAGCCCCTGGTAAAGAAACTGCAGTGGCTCGCACGGATCGATCGCCAGGGTCTGATCGCTGGTGGAGCGGATCATCTCGCCATGCGATATCCCTTCGGACCAGACGCGGCCCTTGAAGCTCACATTGTCGGAATCCGCGAAAATGTTCATCGCGTCCGGCGTCAGCGGTTCCCACTCGCCCGCCAGGCTGTCGCTCTTCCATGCACGGAAATAGCGCCCCTTTGGACCGATCGCCTCGATCAGCGTCAGATAGCTGTTCGTTCCGGCGATCTTGTAGGTGTTGCTGGCCTCGAAAATGTCGTCGCGCTTGCCCTGCATGACGCGCGTGGTGTTGCGGAATCCCCTGGGAAACTCCGCCAGCGATGTCTCGGCCCGGAAGAAACTGCCATTGTCGTTCGTGAAGAAAAGGTAGCAGTTCTGGTCGTCGCAGATGTTCCAGAAATCAAGCCATCCCGGACTTCCGTCCGGCTGTTTCACGATCTCCGGCACCGTATCGTAAAAGGGCTTGGGCGCGCTCCACGAAGTCGGATCGCTGATGTCGCTGCTCGTCGAATAGAGCGGATCTCCACCCTGATAGACCAGGTACCACAGCTTCTGCGGCGCGAAGTAGAAGATCTGCGGCGCGGCGCGATAGCCCGGCCCCATCGGCGAGTTTTCCAGCCCGATAATCGGCGCTTTCGACGCGTCTTTCCAATCCTTGAACGAGGTGTAGGCCAGGCCCCAGCCCTTGCCCGCCGCGGTCGTCATGAACACATGATATTTGCCATCATGGAAAACGACCGACGGGTCTTTCACGCCGTGAAGATCCGGCGCGGCGTCCGCTGGCGGAGCAATGAGCGGGGCAGACGAGGTCCAGCGAAAGCCGCCGGGTGAAGCAGGACTGGCGGCCAGTGCGGCCGCGGCCGATCCCACGACGCCGAGTACCGCAATGGCCGTCAGCATGGCTCCGGAATGGCGACCCTTGTTCCGTCTCATCCGCTTCATTTCCCTCTCTCGTGATCCGTGTCCGGCGCGATGCCGGATCGATTGCCGGGTGATAGGCGGAAAGGGCCTACCTGTAAATACTCATACAAATAGAAAGGGGCGACAGCGTGTTGCGCGCCTTCGGTATCCGCTCCCCGGCCTATGACCCCGGCCCCTATTCCGCCCTGCATGAAGGGGCGTGGTGCGGGAACCGTCGATCCACGGCAGGATCGGGTTCGGGTCAGGCAGCCAGTGCCGGCAGGCTGACTATGGGATCATGGCTTATTGAGCCGATTGTTTCCAGTGTCATGTAGCGGCGCGATACCACCTAAGGCCGATCATTCATGCAAGCGAAACGCCGTCCAGATAGCTTGCGCCGCTGTTGACGGCACTCGTCAGGCCGGAAACTTCGGGAACAAGGTTTGCGAGATACCATTGCGCGGTCGCCTTCTTGAGTTCGTCAAAGGCGGAGGTACTGCTCCCTTGCGCGTTCACGACGTGCAGCTGCCGCTCCATCAGCCATCCGCATGACATGACCGAGGCGAGCGTGAGGAAAGGCGAACTGGCGGCCAGCCTGTCCTCGGCGGACGTTGCCAGCAGATGCTCCGCCACTTCTCCTACCCGCGTGGCTAGCGCCCTCACGCCTGGATCTTGCGCCTCGCCGAGCACATCCGCGACGAGCGACCGCATCCCGTCGCCCTGGTCACCGACCAGCTTGCGCCCGACCAGATCGGCGGCCTGAATGCCGTTGGTCCCTTCGTAGATCGGGGCGATGCGCGCGTCGCGATAATGCTGGGCAGCCCCTGTTTCCTCGATGAAACCCATGCCGCCATGGACCTGAATGCCGAGACTGGCGACCTCGCACCCCACATCTGTCGCATGGGATTTTGCCAGCGGCGTCAATAGGTCGAGCCTCTGCCGCGCGCCTGGAATGCCCAGATGCGCCCGATCGGCCTCGGCTGCGGCGGCATAGACCAGCGCGCGGATCGCCTGGGTCTGCGCCATCATCCGCATGAGCATCCGACGGACATCGGGATGTTCGATGATCGCCACCGGTCCGCGCGCGGGATCGCTCGCCAGCGGCGACTGGATGCGCTCGCGGGCATAGGCCAGCGCCTGCTGCGTCGCCCGCTCGGCAATCTGGACTCCCTGCAGCCCGACATTGAGCCGGGCGTTGTTCATCATTGTGAACATCGCCCGCATGCCGCCGCATGCCTCTCCGATAAGCCAGCCATGGCAATCGTCATGATCGCCATAGCTCATCACGCATGTCGGCGAGGAATGGATGCCAAGCTTGTGCTCGATCGATACGCAGCGAAGGTCGTTGCGTGAGCCGTCAGGCCGGAATTTCGGTACCAGAAACAAGGAAATTCCCTTGGTGCCGGGCGGAGAACCGGGCGTGCGCGCGAGGACCAAATGAACGATGTTGCCGGCAAGATCATGTTCGCCGAAGGTTATGAAGATCTTGGTCCCCTTGAGGCGCCAGACGCCATCGGGCGCAAGCGTTGCGGTGGAACGCAGCGCGCCGACGTCCGAACCTGCCTGAGGCTCCGTCAGGTTCATGGTTCCGGTCCATTCACCCGACACGAGCTTTGGTAAATAGGCGGCCTGAAGCTCAGGCGAACCGTGCGCCGCCAGCGCTTCGACCGCTCCGGATGTCAGCATGGGGCAAAGATTGAACCCCATATTTGCGGATCCAAGGCTTTCGGCGACGGCAAATGCCAGCACATTAGGCAGGCCCTGGCCGCCATACTCAACCGGCGCGGAGATACTAGCCCAGCCGCCCTCCACATAGGCCCGGTAAGCATCGCGGAACCCGGGCGGCATGCGGACTTCGCCGTCCGACCAACTGGGGGGATTGGTGTCGCCGATGCGGTTGGTGGGCGCCCATTCACCTGCCGCCAGAGCTGCGGCCCCTTCCAGCACGGCGTCGATCACGTCCGTTTCAGCCGTGGAAAATCTTTCGGTAGCCGCCAGATCGGCAATCCGGGCGACATGATCGAGCACAAAGCGCTGCTCGGCTACGGGCGGGAGGAAGGTCATGCTATAAT
>CBHCMH010000313.1:0-3193 GCA_965974445.1 uncultured Rhizorhapis sp. | reverse complement strand
CTGCGCGGATCGTCGGCCATGTCGCTTTCGGGCGGTGAGCGGCGGCGGTGCGAGATTGCCCGCGCGTTGGCGGCCAGCCCGTCGATCATGCTGCTCGACGAACCGTTCGCGGGCATCGACCCGATCTCTATCGCCGACATTCGCGATCTGGTCTGCCAGCTCAAGGAACGGGGCATCGGCGTGCTGATCACCGATCATAATGTCCGCGAAACGCTGGACATCGTGGACCGCGCCTGCATCATCTATGACGGCAAGGTGCTGTTCGCGGGCAGCCCGCGGGCGCTGGTCGCCAATGAGGATGTGCGCCGCCTCTATCTGGGTGAAAGTTTCGAGCTTTGAAATGATACCGGGGGCGGTCACATTTTTTCCTGAGCCGGAGCGGCCATAATGGCGTTGGCCCCGCGTCTCGACCTGCGGCAAAGCCAGTCGCTCGTGATGACGCCGCAGCTGCAGCAGGCGATCCGGCTGCTCGCGCTCTCCAACCTGGAAATCGAAGCCTATATCGCCGAGGAGGTGGAGAAGAATCCGCTGCTCGATGCCGGTGAGGCTGTGACGGCGGATAGCCCCGACGCGGCGGCCGCGCCGCCTGATCCGTCGGAAAACCGGCTGGAGCTTCCCGACAATGCCGGCACCGATGTGCTCATGGAAGGGGGGCATGGCGACACCGAAAACCCCCTGGACGTCGATTATGCCAGCGGCAGCTATGGCAATGACAGCGCCGAGGACAGGCCGGCGCCGCCCGATCGCCAACTCGGATCGGGGTCGGGTGACTATGGGGGCGACTATGGCAGCGGCTATAGCGAGGAGGGGACGGATTTCGACAGCTTTTCCGCGCCCGACATATCGCTGCACGAACATCTGTTGCGGCAGGCGGGGTCGGCGCTGAGCGGCCATCATATGGTGATCGCCACGCAGCTGATCGGGCAGATCGATGAGGCGGGCTATCTGGAGGGCAATCTGCTGGAGACCGCCTATCGGTTGAATGTGCCGCTGAACGAGGTGGAGGAGGTGCTGGGGGTGATCCAGACCTTTGACCCTACCGGTGTGGGCGCACGCGGCCTTTCCGAATGTATTGCGCTGCAGGCGAAGGAGGCGGACCGCTACGACCCCGCCATGGCGCGGCTGATCGACAATCTGGAGCTGGTCGGGCGGGGCGCGCTGCCGCAGTTGAAGCGGATGTGCGGCGTGGATGACGAGGATCTGGCCGACATGATCCGCGAGCTGCGCAGCTATGACCCGAAGCCCGGCCTGCAATATGGCTCCGACGTCAGCCAGTCGGTGGTGCCCGACGTGTTCGTGGTGGAGCGGGGCGATGGCTGGGGCATCGAGATCAACAATGCGACGCTGCCGCGCCTGCTGGTCAACCGCAGCTACTATGTCGAGCTGGCCGGGGGGCAGCAGGACCGCAATTCGAAGGCCTGGCTCGCCGATTGCCTGGCGAGCGCGAACTGGCTGGTGAAGGCGCTCGACCAGCGGCAGCGCACGATCATCAAGGTAGCGAGCGAGATCGTGAAGCAGCAGGAGGATTTCTTCCGCCACGGCGTTGCGTATCTGAAGCCGCTGACGCTGCGCACGGTGGCCGAGGCGATCGAGATGCATGAATCGACGGTGAGCCGCGTCACCAGCAACAAATATCTGTCCTGCGCGCGCGGGCTTTATGAGCTCAAATATTTCTTCACCAGCGGCATCCAGAGCAGCGACGGCGGCGAGGCGGTATCGGCCGAGGCGGTCAAGAGCCACATCAAGACGCTAATCCTGGCCGAGGACCCGAAGAAGATATTGTCCGATGATACGCTGGTCGACCTGCTCCGCGACAAGGGGTTCGACATTGCCCGGCGGACGGTGGCGAAATATCGCGAGGCGATGGGGATCGGCTCGTCGGTACAGCGGCGGCGGCAGAAGGCGTTGGAGAACCGGGCGGCTTGATTGGCACTTTCATGTTGCAAGCGCGTCATTTACTTTAAAAATACTGCATTTGTCATAGTAATTCTGGCATTCCTAATTTTATTGCGACGCAGCATTTTTGCGTTCTCATTTAATCCTGGTTAACATATGACCAGCATGTTGCATCAGCTCCAGCCTGTGGAGCGGCCGCCTGGTGGAGTAAGGCACTTGTCGCATGCCGGTGAATTTCTGGACACGCCATCGGCGTTGAGTTTGCTGATCAACCTGGCGGGGAAGATGCGGATGCTTTCGCATCGCATCGCGCTCATCATTCTGGCCGGCAAGGTTCAGGATGCCGCCGCTCCGGGGCATGATGCGGCCGACGCCCAATTGGAGGCGTCGCTCAATGAATTCCGGCTGATCCATGCGGCCCTGTCCGAGGGCAGCCCGTAATTGCGGATCGCGCCCGATGTCGCCGCCCTGCTGCGCGAGCGGGGCGCGATCGATCAGGATTCAAGCGCGGCGATCGAGGATTTCATCCGCCGCGCGGACATGCTGAGCCGGGGCGGCAATACGGGCAGGGTGATGGAATTCGTGAATTTCGTCAGCGGCCGCCTGCTGCAACGGCTGAACGCCATTACCGGGGGGGGGTGAACGCGACGCTGGACCATGTCCATGACGTGCAGCGCGTCAACGCCCGGAGGAATGAGGCGACGGTCAATGAAACGCTGGCGGCGATCGAGAAGGTCAGCTTCAGCGTCCGCCTGATCGCGCTCAACGCCGCCACGGAGGCTGTGCGGGCGGGGGATGCGGGCAGGGGCTTTGCCGTGATCGCCAGCGAGATCAGGGCGCTGAGTGACCGGGCGACCGAACTGGTGAGCTCGGTGCGGACACAGATGCGGTAGAGATAGAGTATCGGCTGATCGCAAGGAGCGAACAGCCGGTCGCCCGCGAAATGAATTTTGCTAGGATTTTCGCCATTATTGCCATGTGGCGTTCATGCTGCACCGCAATAGTATTAACCTTTTGTTAAGGTTTGATCTACATGTTTCCTTAATGTTCTGGCGTCCCCGGGGCGGCAAAAAAAGGCCATTTAAGATGCATATCCTGCGAACGACCCTGGCGTCGCTGGCGCTGGCGGCCCTGACCGCTTGTGTGACCGCTCCGGCGGAAGAGAGTGTGGCGGAGGCGACGGTGGATGTCGAACGGGTGGACCCCATCGCCGACTGGCGGGGCGTCATTTCGGCCGCGGACATGGCCCGGTTGGAGAGGGTGGACCTGGCCTGGCGCGAAGCGCTGGCACAGGCGC
>CBHCMH010000312.1:0-3198 GCA_965974445.1 uncultured Rhizorhapis sp. | reverse complement strand
GTATGTCTCCTGGACCAGATTGAACTGAGGTAGGTCTGCTTTAGCGCTGACAGCTGACCGCCAGCATCGGCTTGTCCGGAAAGTGCCAGAGAGACACGCAGCAAGCAGCTCCGCGATAGGTCGGACTCACCGCGCGCACCACTAGAATTCGCGGGCTGTCGTCCTACCGTGGCACCGCTTTGTCTTTTTCCGATTTCTTGTTAACGTCAAGACGCAGGTTCCGTTGTCCGGTGACGGTGCTCTCGGCTGCCGGACGTCACCCATGCGGCGGCACATGAGGCAAAGATATCCGGTTGCAACAGCAGGCAGTCCGCTGCGGTCCTTGACTGCCGTTGCATTCGACACCGAAACCACCTCGCTGGACGTGCGCAGTGCGCGCGTTCTCGAAATCGGCGCGATCGGCATTGCCCATGGCAAGCTCGCTCCCAACTTCCACTTCTCTTCCCTGGTCAATCCTCACGCACCGATACCACGGGAATCGACAGCCATTCACGGCATAACCGACGAGGCGGTCAAGCCGGCAGACAGTTTCGCGGATGTCTACAAGCGCTATCGCGATTTTGCCGGTGCGCACGTCGTTCTTGGATACGCCTTGAGCTTCGACTTCGCTATTCTGCGGCGCGAGCATGAGCGCGTCGGCCTCACCTGGAGCCCGTCACAGTTCATCGACGTGCGAGAGCTGGCAAGATGGCTGCAGCCGGACTTGCCGAATGACTCCCTCGAAACAGTCGCGAGTTGGCTTGGCATGAGAGTCGTCGACCGGCATCGCGCCCTGCCCGATGCAAAGCTGACCGCGGAAGTCTTTCTGGCGCTTCTGCCGCGCCTGCGGGACCAGTCCATCCGCACTATGGCGGAGGCCATCGCTGCATGCCGGAAGCTCACCGCCTTGCGTCCCGATGGCGGCGTAGAATGGCATGATGCCGCGTTGCCGGCTGCCGCCGCGGTTTACGCAGACAGTTATCCGTACCGACACCAGGCGAAAGACGTGATGTCCACGCCGCCAAAATTCGCCGTGCCATCGATGACCATTCGCGAGGCCCTGGGGTGGCTTGTGACCAGCAAAGTGAGTTCTCTCTTCATTGCACGCGACCATCCTGAGACGTCCCACGGCATCGTGACAGAACGCGACATTCTCCGTGCTATCGACCGCGATGGCGCCGCGGCCTTCGAAGAGCCAGTACGGAGCATCGCCACGTTCCCCCTGGAATGCGTATCCGAGGCGGATTTTCTCTATGTTGCGTTTGGGCGAATGCGCCGCAAAAGGTACCGCCACATGGGTGTCGTAGACCCTGAAGGCGACTTGGTCGGCGCGATCACCCAACGCGACCTTCTTCGCATTCAGGCCGACGAGGCGCTCGCCTTCGCGGATGCGTTGGGAGATGCGGCAAGCATAGAAGAACTCGCACTGGTCTGGCGGAAGCTGGCAAGTGCCGTGCGCACGCTGGTGCAGGAGGAGATCGACGCTCGCGATATCGCAGGAATCATCTCGGGCGAGGTTCGCAGCCTGACGGCCCGCGCTGCGGCAATCGCTGAACGGGAGGTCTCGGTTACGTCTCCAAAACCCCCGGCGCTGCGTTTCGCAGTTATCGTCCTGGGCTCGGGTGGTCGCGGGGAAAGTCTGCTTGCTCTTGACCAGGACAACGCCATAGTCTTCGAAGCAGCCGATCAGCCGGCCGCGGAGGCGTGGCTATTGAAGTTCGGCAAGCGCATGAATGCCGTCCTTGACGAGATCGGCGTTCCCTTCTGCAAGGGGGGCGTGATGGCCGGCAACGTCGCCTGGTGCAAAGCCGCGGACCAGTGGAGTCGACAGGTGTCGCATTGGCTGACCAGATCCGAGCCGCAAGACATTCTGAATGCAGACATCTTCTTCGATGCGATGCCGAGTTACGGCGAACAGAGTATCGCTGCCGACATTCGCGTCGATGCGATCAAAGCCGCCTCCGGATCAACCGTCTTCCTGCACCTCATGTCCCTGAACGCCGTCCAGGTGCAAACGCCGATCAGTTGGCTCGGCCGATTCAAGGTGGACGACGATGGGCGCATGGACCTAAAGCGGCATGGCATCATGCCGATATTCTCGGCGGCGCGCGTGCTGGCGCTCCGCCACGGATTGCCGGATCGCGCGACAGCAAGCAGGCTGGATGCGCTGCGGGGCAGGCCGAATGTTATCGAGGATTGCATAGATGGACTGCTCGAAGCCCATCAGATCCTGCTGCGCCAGATCCTGCTGCAACAGCTTGCGGATATCGAGCGGGGTGTTCCACTCTCCAATCGCGTTGATCCAAGAACGCTCAGCCGCTTCGAACGCGTCCGCCTAAAGTGGGCACTGGAGCAGGTGCCGCTGGTCAACAACCTGCTCGGCGATCCGGTCGGATAGGCGATGGACGTCGATCCAACATTTTGTTCGAGCGTGTCGGCGGTTGGATGTCCGGTTTCCGGCGGTAGTCTACGATCGCCGTGGAACACCTGCGAGATTGTAGGACAGGCATGGCACAGCTTCTGAGGACATGGCATCCGGCACCCGCGACCCTTTGCCCTGGATCTCGGCCCCGATCGCGATCCCGGTCATCGCTCATGCGGCCAGCCCATCTCTAAGGCGACCAAGCATCTGGGCTCTGAACTAGCGCTGTAGTCCCTTAGGTCCCGCCTCGGGTCACGGGCTGTTCTAGTCATTGCTCGGCCAAAGTCCGCTTGTCAGTGGATAACGGAAGCGCTTGCCTCAACCACACCCAAAGGCCGATTTCGTCTAAAGCTCGCTTCCGGATTTTTGCCCCCAAGTAGGTTGTGAGAACCGTTTCATTCCCCCAGTTCTGACATCGGGTCGGCACAAAATCCGGCACAACGGAGAGGGCATCAGGTTGGCTCGGTAGCCGCGTTTACGGGTGTCCACAGTTCGGCACTAGTTGCTTCAACCGTCGAGATTCTTCCTCTAAAAATACGACACTGATCTGTGGTAAAATACACGTAATTTTATTGAGGCATCTTGACCATCCGTGGAACAAGTCGGCACAAAAGTCGGCACATGTGCAACGGTTTAGACTGGCACACCTACGGCATAGAAGGTTGATTTGCGAGCTAAGCGCTTGATTTGAAATGTTGGCGGAGAGAGGGGGATTCGAACCCCCGATAGGGCTTTAAGGCCCTATAACGGTTTAGCAAACCGCCGCCTTCAGCCGCTCGGCCACCTCTCCGCCGTGA
>CBHCMH010000311.1:0-3206 GCA_965974445.1 uncultured Rhizorhapis sp. | reverse complement strand
CTCGGTAGGAGAAGCGTTGATCACATTGATCAACTCGCCGGCCGCATCGAATATGCCGATCGTTGGCTTCTGCTGATACGGCGCTGTCGACATCCGGGTTCTCGCCGCATTGACGGACAAGAGAATCCGCGCGCTGTCGCTGGGCTCAAACAAAGTGGTCACACGTCCGGCCAGAGTATCGTCGTCGCCCAGATTGGCGCCGGCATCGGGACCCGGCGATCCGCCGACCGCGCCCGCCGGATATTCGTTGCGCACATATGGCTGAGCCTTGTTCCACATGACAGCGAAGCGTGTCGCCATCGTGCTGCCCATGGGCAGGTTGATCGCGGCTTCCCCATGGAACGCGGTTGGGGAGCCGGGGGAGTCGTGAATTCCGTAGTTCAGATCGACGAAGCCCTCAACGGTGTCCAGCTTGGGCTTACGCGTGATATAGCGGACGAGGCCACCGGTCGCATTGCGGCCGAACAGCGTGCCTTGCGGACCCTTGAGAACCTCGACGCGGTCGATATCGAACAGGGCGAATGTCTGACCCTGACCAATCGCTATGTAACCGTCGTCCAGATAAACGGCGTTCGGCGCCTCGACAATATCATTGAAATCATTCTGGGTGACGCCACGGATCGTGTACTGGCTGTTCTGGCCGGCGAGCGCACCGCCGAGATGCACGCCAGGCGTAATCGCCGCCAGTTCGCGGGAATCAACCACGTTAAGCGCACGCAACTGCTCGCTGGAATAGGCAGTGATGGCGATGCCCACCTTCTGCATGCTCTGCTCGCGACGCTGGGCGGTAACGATAATTTCGCCGGACAGTGCCGAGCCGCTATCGTCGGCCTGAGCCTGGGTCGATTGGTCCTGCTCAACTGCGGCGACAGGGGCCACAGATCCCTCTTGAGCAAGCGCGGGACTTGCCAAGGTTCCAACAGCGCAAAGTAACGCTGTTTTCGTTTTTATGCGCATCATCTTGAATACTCCCTTTGCTTAGTTATTTATCGTGATCAACTATCCTCAACGCTAATTAACTGATTCAAATTCGGAATTATTTTACTACGCTATTAGTTTATTCGCGGTCGCGGAACCTCATGGCAGCGGGGCTAGAAAATCTCGCATCCCGGTAGGCCGCAGGAAATGAGTCGGTCCGACGGGAAGTTCGTGATGATCTCACAACCATCCTTGGTGACGACCACTTCTTCCTCGATCCGCGCGGCGCCCGAGCCGTCCTCGGCACCGCACCAGGTTTCAAGGGCGAACACCATGCCTTCGCGCAGTGGTTGGTTCTGGCCGCGATAGCGCTTGGAAATGATCGGCCGCTCCCAGAGCGACAGGCCCACGCCATGGCCATATTGAAGCAGGAATGCCTCCGCCTCGTCGCGATAGCCGAATTCGGTGGCATCCGGCCAAACTTCCGCGACCTCGTCAGGGGTAACTCCGGGCCGGATCATGTCGATCGAGGCACTGATCCACTTCGAGGCCTTCTCGTAGGCGTCGATCTGGTATTTGTTGGGCTCGCCGCAAATGAAGGTCCGGTAATAACAGGTCCGGTAACCGTTGAACGAATGCATGATGTCGAGGAACACCATGTCGCCGGGCTGAATCATGCGATCGGAAAAAGTGTGCGAGTGCGGCCGACCGCGCGGACCCGATACCGAGTTGACACATTCGACACGCTCAGACCCCATGCGAAACAAACGGTCGTTGGCGATCGCCACGAGTTCGTTTTCGCGCGTGCCGGGCCGGATCGCCTTTGCGATGTCCACATAGGTGGCATCCACCATCGCTGCAGCCATCTTGAGCAATTCTATCTCGTCGGCTGTCTTGATTTCGCGCGCGTCCAGCAGCGCTTGCTGCCCATCGACTACCTCGATGCCCTCGGCCTCGAGTGCGCGGAGCATCGGAAGCTCCATGATGTCGATGCCGAGCGGTTGCTTCTCAATCCCGAAATGAACAAGCGCCTTCTTGATCTGCTTTGCGAAATCGCCCTGCACGTTCATCCACGGCGGGAGCCCGCCTTGCATGGTCGAGATCGGCGCAGCCACATTGTCCGCGATCCACGGCGATGACAGCCGCTTTGCGGGCGGCGCGGGGTCCCAAAGGAACGGCGGCCCTTCGGCAGGACAAAGCGCATAGCGCATGAACTTGTCGCGCGCCCATTCCCCGATATGCGTACCCGTAACATACCGGATATTGTCAAAATTGAAGCAGAGTACCGCGCCAAGGCCCGCGTGGCGCACTGCATCCTGCGCTCGCTTCAGTCTCGCTTTGAACAGGCGGTCATAATCGATGCCCCGCTCCCAGTCTTTAGCCTGAGTTCCAAAATTTGCGCCAGCATGTGGTCGATTATATTTCATTTTCAGTTTCCCTGTCGGTCGCCTAAAAGCGAATTTCCGGTACGCGATCACATGAGATCGCGAATCTAATCTTTCGATAATACCTTTGACTTGGCGCTGAAGTCCTGCCCAAGCCATAATCAGCACTCGATGATCGCAAGAACGAGTGACGGGTATTTGTCATCCAATTCTCGACTGCAGGCCTCGACTTCATGAAACCTCTCTATGGACTCACCTCCGTCCGGTGCCTTTGGCTGTCCTCGTGCGCAATTTCGCTTGATATGGAAATTTCGCGAAAAATTTCGTCGGTTTTCATTTTTTTGAAAGATTGTCGATTTTTCTTGCGCTGTCAAGCACCTCTCCGTATTAAATTGCACGAGCCCCGCCACTAAGGCGCCAACAGACGAAAAATGTGGGTTGTGGCAGCAAACCTGGGCGGATGGTAACCGGCCGGCGTGCCGGAGACAGTGGAGGAATGCGCCATGAACAGCGCCTTCGACATTACGAATGGCTTCGATGTGCTGAGGGTCTTGTGCGGCGCTTTCTTCATCCCCCACGTCGTGGGCAAGATCACTGCGCGGGAAGCCTCGGTTGCCTTCTTCAAGCTGGCTGGCTTGAATCCGCCCCAGTTCTGGTCCTATCTGGCGATGGTGCTCGAGATCGTGCTGGCAGCTTGCCTGGTGCTGGGCATCCTGACGGTCTACGCCGCTTATCTGGGCTGCATCTACCTGCTGATCGCCGCAGCCGCGAATTTCAGCGTCTCGCGCAAGTGGCTCTGGCATATCGGGGGGAGCGAATGGCCGGTGTTCTGGGCGCTATGCTGCGCGGTGGTCGGCTACTACGGCTCGCGTTGATGCGCAGTCGCGTTGAACATGGAGCTTT
>CBHCMH010000310.1:0-3226 GCA_965974445.1 uncultured Rhizorhapis sp. | reverse complement strand
TTCCGGCGCAAATGTTCGTCAGAGTTCCGGCGCTGGCGGGCCGGGATCGTCGGGGTGCAGTCCCGACGCCTGCCTACCCGCCCGCAGGAGCTGGCCCAACAGGAAATCGAAATTGCCGCGCATGCGGTTGAGCGGGGCCGCCACCATCAGGGCGCCGATATTGCTGTTGCCAGTGTCGAACACGGGCACGGCGATGGCGGCGGTATCCTGCAGCATTTCGCCAAAACTGGCGCAATAGCCCTTCGTTGAAATCGACCGGAGGCTTTCCAGCACGCTTTCCGGCGTCGTCCGCGTAGATGGGGTCAACGCCTTGAACTGCGCGCGCGCGAGATAGTCTTTCCTCTTTTCGGCCGGAGCGAAGGCCAGGAGCACGCGGCCCGCCGCACTGGCGTAAAGGGGCGCCCGGATGCCTACCCGCATGGCATAATGCACCGGCTGCGTGCTGTTGATCGCGTCGGCATAGATGACCTGCCCGATCTCCCAATCCGCGATGGCGTAGCCGACCGACTCGCTCGTCGCCTGCGCCAGTTCGCGGAGGTAATGACGAATGATGTCCGGCGCGGACCATGCCGACATGATCGTGCCGGCCAGCCGGAAGGCGGAAGGACCGAGCCGGTAGATATTATTCTCGCAGATCAGATGGCCGTCGGCGGTTAGCGCCCGCAGGGAATTCAGGAACGTACTTTTGGGCACATCAAGCGCCTGGCTGATTTCCGTAAGCGACAGTCCGTTGCGCTGTCGCGCCAGCAGTACGAACAGGCTGAGCACACGCGACATGGCGCGCGGCCCCCCGGACGAACCATTAGGTGCACCGGCATTGTCCCTACGTGCCTCAGCCATAATGCCTTCCCCTCCAGTCCCGGCTCTCCGGTCACTGTCACTGTTGAACGACTGTGGCAAAGGTGCCGCAATACTCAAGATTTCCTCCCCAGGGTTGCACCAGATCATATAAGCGATGCTTAGCGGTTCGAAAATCCGAACGCAATTCGAAAAACTTGCGCATCACATAAGCGATGGCGTATGCAGGGTCACGCTGTCGCAGAACGGCCGATTCGGAGGACAGGAGGACGCCATGAACAGTAAAGATATGCGCACTATCAAATCCGCTCACCGGGTGCTCGAAATTCTCGAATATTTCGATCGAGAGCATCGGACCGCGACGGTGATGGACCTTTCCAGGTCGCTGGAATATCCGCAGTCGAGCACGTCGGAGCTGCTTCGTTGCCTGACTCGGCTCGGCTACCTCCACTATAACCGCTATCGCCGTACCTTCAGCCCCACGGCGCGCGTCGCCTTGCTGGGATCATGGGTGGAACCCACGCTGTTTCGCGGCGGCACCGTCCTGACCGCGCTTGACCATGTAGCCGAATCCGTGGGTGAAACGGTGATCCTTTCAACAGCGGCGAATTACGAGGTCCAGCATCTGCACGTCGTTGACGGCGTAGGCGAAAATGCCGTGGTTGAGCATGCGGGACATAGCGAACCCCTGCTGCACAGCCCGCAGGGGCGGTTGATCCTGGCCAGCTATCAGGACGCGCATATCCGCTCGGCGGTGCACAGGCTGAACGCGGAAGAGGCCGATCCCGAACGGCGTGTGCGCCTGCCGGAGATGATGGAAGAACTGTCGCGGTTGCGGACGCAAGGCTGGAATATTCAGCCTGAGGCGCGCGAAGACGGCGCCGGGGTCGTCGCCGTGCTGTTGCCGCCGCGCAAGGGGATGGAGCGGCTGGCGCTCAGCGTTGTGGCGGCCCGCGAAGTCATCGAGGATCGGGCAGAGGAAATCCTGAAAATCATGCTGGAACAGCGTGACGATATCCTGCCGAAATGCCGTTCCGGGGAAAATCAGAAGCAGGACCGGATGGCCATGCCTGGCATGCCGGGTCTGGCGGACCACCGCATGCCCGAGGCGGGCGGCCGTCCCATGATCCACGTCTGACGGGCGGCGGCAAATAAGGGCGAGGAGAGGTCCGTGGAAATGAGCCGGAAGGAAAGCGCCACCGTCATGGCGAACGCCACGGATATGCGGCCCTCGGAAAATGTCCATGCCGATCCCTCCCTGGCCGAAAAGGGCCTGCGCAAGGGCAGGGAACTGTCGGCTGAGGAAAGCGCGGCGATCATGCGCCTCGCCGCCGACATGCGGCCGGGCGAAAATTTTCACCCCGAGGATTGATTGGCGTTCACTCGTCCGAATTGCCGAGGATTTGCAGGAGCTTGAGCAGCGCGGCATCCTGATGTGCTGCAATTTCAGCAACCGTCCTGCCGCTGTTCGCCTGGGCGATCTGCTCCGCCAGCTTTGCCCGGAGCGCCGGGTCCATCAGGTCGGGCGTTTTCATCGTGCTCCACCGCTTCATGATGCCGGGCGAGAAATGTTCCAGAAAATTGGCCAGACCGCCTTCGCCGCCTGAGGTGTGGAAAGTGGTGAACTGCCCCTGGATCGCCCATTTGAGCGCGGGGCCGTAGCGGATCGCCTTGTCGACATCCTCGACGCTCGCAGCCCCGCTGGCGACGAGACTGACCGCCTCGCGGAACATGGCGCTGGTCAGGCGATTGGCGATGTGGCCGAAAATTTCCTGGTTTAGCCGCACTGGCTCCTTTCGCATGGAGACATAAAGGGCCTGCGCGGTGTCGATGGCTGCAGGGTCGGTGCGCTCGCCGCCGCCCAGTTCGACCAGCGGCATCAGGTGCACAGGATTGAATGGGTGGCCCAGCACGAAACGCGCGCCCACGGGACAGCTCGCCGCAAGCTCACTGATGGGCAGGCTGGACGTGCTGCTCGCCACGATGACGTCGGGCGGCAGCAGCCGGTCCAGCTCTGCGAACAGGGCAGCCTTCATCTCGGGGCGCTCAGGCGCGTTTTCCTGAACGAAATCCGCGCCCGCGACGGCTTCGGCCAGGTCGGTGTGAAAGCTGAGCGCACCGGGCGCGGCTTCATGGCCGAGTTGCGACAGGTCTTTCAGGCACCGCTCGACATGGGCGCGCACTTTTTCCGCTGCGTCGGGCGCTGGATCGTACACAGCGACGGACCGGCCGCTTGCGGCATAGGCCGCGACCCAGCCCGATCCGATCAGCCCGGCGCCGACCACAGCCACATGGCCGATGCGGTCCGCGCCACGGCCGGTCGCTGCCAGTCGATCGAAGTCTGCAAGAACGCCAAGGGCGCACTCCTCTCGACGACCGCTCCGGCCACTGTCGCAGACACTTTCTGTGCGGAAGTGTGCGGAACGGA
>CBHCMH010000309.1:0-3229 GCA_965974445.1 uncultured Rhizorhapis sp. | reverse complement strand
CGTACCGGTCATCCTCAATAGACCTTGATTACCCCAGATTCTCGGCAAAGAACTCGGCCGTGCGCTGGTCGGCGAGCTGCGCCCCAGCCTCATCGCGCCGTTTGCCGGTTTCGGCGGCAAAGCCATGGTCCAGACCGGGATAGTCGTGAATGATGACCTTGGGATGGTCATCCAGCCCCTCATGAACAGCCTTTTGCTGTTCAGGCGGCACGAAATGATCGGCCGTCGGTATGTGCAGCATCACCGGATGCGCGATGGCGTGCGATTCGCGTAGAAGATTGTCGAGGCCGACCCCGTAATAGCCGACCGAAGCGCTGATATCGGTGCGCGCTGCCGTCATGAAGGCGAGCCGCCCGCCCAGACAATATCCGACGCATCCCACCTTGGCGTTCGCGCCCAGTTCCGCGCGCGCGGCGTGAATGACGGCCTCGATATCGCGCACGCCCTTGTCCTGGTCGAACTGGCCCATCAGGTTCAGCGCCTTGTTGAACTGGTCGGGTATATCGGAATCCAGCTCAACGCCCGGCTCGATCCGCCAGAACAGGTCCGGCGCATAGGCGATATAGCCCTCGCTCGCCCAGCGGTCGCATTTGCTGCGGATGCCGGCGTTCACCCCGAAAATCTCCTGAATGACGATGATCGCGGCCTTTGGCGTTCCTGACGGCCGGGCGACATAGCAGCCAAAGCTCTGGTCATTTTCCAGCGTGGGGATGGAGGTCATTTCGCTCATCTCGGATCCTTTCCTGTTGCGGACTCGGGCGCTGCCCTTCGGCCTTACCCACTATGTCACGGCCTCAGGCCAATTCAACCGCCCCGATAGACCTGGGTTCGACGTGCATAGCTGGTCGAATCCAGGTCTAGTATCGAAAAACTGGTATTACGCCTAATGTTGCGGCATGAGTGGAATCTCAGCCGGGTCGGAGTTGAAGCTATGAATGTCACCGTAAATGTCGATTGTACGCCCCAGGAAGCACGCACCTTTCTGGGCCTGCCTGACGTGTCGCCGATCCATGACAAATATATTCAGACGATGCTGGAAACTTTCGACGGTTCCAACAGCGTTGAGCAGATGGAAAATCTGTTCCGCAGCTTCTCGCCCATGGGCGATGCCGGCATGCGCCTGTTCCAGCAGATGATGAACATCGGCATGGGTGGCGGTCAGGACAAGCCATCCAAATAATTGCCGCGCGCCGGGTAAGGTGACTTCATGACGGCGCCCGCCACCATTTTCGCCTTGTCGAGCGGTTTGCCGCCCGCAGCCATCGCCGTGGTCCGGATCAGCGGGCCGCAAGCCGCGGCCGCGATTCAGGCGCTTGCCGGAAAGCTGCCGCCGCCGCGGCGCGCCAGCATGCGGACCTTGCGCGATCCTGAGGGCGGCGGCGATCTCGACCAGGCGCTCGTCCTCTGGTTTCCCGGCCCACCGACCGCCACAGGCGAGGATCTGGCGGAGCTCCATCTTCATGGCGGGCGGGCGGTGGTGCATGCCGTCCTGGCCGCGCTCGGACGTCTGCCCGGCCTGCGTGAGGCGCAGCCGGGAGAGTTCACCCGCCGGGCCTTTGAAAATGGCCGCATCGACCTTAGCGAAGCTGAGGGGTTGGCCGACCTGCTCTTCGCAGAGACCGAGGCGCAGCGGCGCAGCGCCATCGCCATGGCGGAAGGCCATTTTTCCCGCCGCGTTGCCGCCTGGCGGGCGGAGTTGCTGGCCATCTCCGCTTTGGTGGAGGCGGAACTCGATTTTTCCGACGAAGATGATGTGCCCGAGGGTGCCGTCGAAAAAGTCGGCGCGATGCTGGCCGCGCTGCGCGATCAGCTAAGGCTGGAGCTTGCGCGTCCCTCGGCCGAGCGGCTGCGGGATGGCGTTCGGGTCGTGCTCGCCGGGCCGCCCAATGCGGGCAAGTCCACACTGCTCAACGCGCTGGCCGGGCGCGACGCCGCCATCGTCTCGCCGATCGCGGGCACCACGCGCGACCGGATCGAAGTGCCCGTGGCGATGGCGGGGCTTCCCTTTCTGTTCATGGATACGGCGGGCTTGCGGGGCGAAGGGGCGGACGAAATCGAGGGGATCGGAATCGGCCTCACCCGCCGCGCCATGGAGGACGCGGACATCCTGCTCTGGCTCGGACCGGAGGGCGAATGTCCTGACGATCCCCGCGCCATTCGGCTCGCCCCCAAATGCGATCTTGAAGGCGGAGTAGGGCAGGGCGTCGCCGTTTCGGCGCGGACCGGCGAGGGCATGGACAGGCTGCGCGGCCTGCTTATCGCCCGCGCCCGCACCCTGCTCCCGCGCGACGGCGACTATGCGCTGAACCAGCGCCAGCGCGGAGCGCTTGCCCGATTGCGCGAAGAGCTGGAGGCGGCCCAGCGCAGCAGCGACTATCTCGTTGTCGCCGAACACCTCCGCGCGGCGCGCGGCGCGCTCGACGCCGTAACCGGACGGGCCAGCACCGAAGACATGCTGGACGCCCTCTTCGGCAGCTTCTGCATCGGCAAATAAAATCGGTTTACGCCTGTCCCCGGGGAGACTGGGGAAGGGACAAGCGCGCAGCGCATTTTTGTTCACGCGGAGGCGCGAAGACGCGGAGAAGGTCTGTCTTTATCTTTCTGCGTTCTCTGCGCCTCTGCGCGAAATCTAATGAAGCAACTTTTTGGTTCGCGCAGAGGCGCAGAGAACGCAGAGACGGACTGGCTATAATCCTCCGCGTCTTCGCGCCTCCGCGTGAATCAGAAAATGGCTTTCACTCCTAAGCGCCCTCCACTGTTTCACGTGGAACATCAACAGCTTTGACCGCCCCCGGGAAAACCGCTATGTGCCGCGACATGCAGACAATGTTTGACGTGATCGTGGTCGGTGGTGGCCATGCCGGTTGTGAGGCCGCTGCGGCTGCCGCGCGCAAGGGCGCGCGCACGGCCCTCGTCAGCTTTTCGCGTCAGACCATCGGGGCCATGTCCTGCAACCCGGCCATTGGCGGGCTGGGCAAGGGCCATCTGGTCCGCGAAGTCGATGCCTTTGACGGCCTGATCGCGCGGGCCGCCGATGCCGCCGCCATCCACTACCGCATGCTCAACAGCAGCAAGGGCGCGGCCGTTCAGGGGCCAAGGGTGCAGGCCGACCGCAAACGCTACAAGGCCGCCATCCATGCGCTGCTCGATGGACAGGCGGGTCTCGAAATCGTTGAGGCGGAAGCCGCAGCGCTGGAGATCGCGCGAGTCGACTTCAGAGCGCGTTAGT
>CBHCMH010000308.1:0-3232 GCA_965974445.1 uncultured Rhizorhapis sp. | reverse complement strand
CCTCCTGAATGCGGCACATTGTGATGATGTGTGATTTTCTTATTCAAGGATTCGAGCATCGATCATTGACGCCGCAATGAAAATCTGCTGGTTTCCGCACTGCGAGACAGCCATTCAGGTTTCGGAACGCGATCGCGGTGGACCGCCGCTGCAGGCATCGTCACAGGGGGCTGATTGTACCACTCGCAGAACTTCGACTTACGATATCCCGGGCGTCCAGATCAGGGCAGTATGGAGGAAACCAATGAGTGGCTTGCCGACTTTCATGCCCCGGTTTGCCCTGATATCGGTTGTGCCTATGCTTGCGCTGGTGCCGGCCACGCCTTCATCCTCCATCAGGGCGGAGACAAGCGCCTCTCCCCGGACATGTGAAGCGCTTCGGACCCTTGCCAACCCGGATTTCCGAGTGCTTGAGGTCCGCGACGTCGCAGATGGCGCCGCACCGGCTTTCTACGGGGAGAATGACGGACAGCGAATGCCGGCACATTGCCTTATGCGAGGCGGATTTGGCGAGCGTACCGGCGTGGGCGGCCGGACGTTTGAAATCCGTTTTGAATTGCGGATGCCGGCTGCATGGAATGGCCGTTTCCTGTTCGAAGGTGGCGGGAATATGGACGGGGTCGACTGGCCGGCGCACGGCTCCCTGTTCGGTCGCCTGTCCCCGTCTGCGCTTCAGCGCGGTTTCGCCGTAGTCCGTACCAATGGCGGACATATCAGTCCGGACAATAATTCGCTGGATGGAAGCTGGGCCGTCGATCAGCAGGCTCGCATCGACTATGGCTACGCCGCGCTCGATCGCGTTGCGATAGCCGCCAAGCGGATCGTTGCCGACTATTATGGAAAGCCTGCGGAGCGTTCATACTTTGTCGGCTGTTCCAATGGCGGGCGGCAGGCCATGCTCGCGACCCAGAAGTTTCCCGGCTATTTTGACGGCGTGGTCGCTGGCAATGCCGCATTCAACCTCGTCCGGATAGCGCCCCGGCTGTCGTGGACGACGGCCCAGTTGAGCCGAATTTCAAAGCCCGGAATCGGAGCTTTTACGAAGTCGGATCTGGACCTTGTCGCAAAGGGGGCGGTCGCCCAATGCGACAAGCTTGACGGCCTTGCCGACGGACTCATCCAGGACATAGCGGCATGCAGGTTCGATCCTGCCGTGCTGCAATGCAAGGGCGCGAAAATGGCGAACTGCCTGTCCGCGCCGCAGGTAACGACCCTGAAGCGTATCGTGGCAGGCCCGCTGGATGCACAGGGAAAGCCCTATTACGCCCGTCTCCCATATGACTCGACGCCGCCATTCTGGGCGGGGCCGAAAGCTGCCGATCCGACTGCGTCGTCACTGTTCATGGACACGATGCGCTACTTTGCCACCACACCCCCAAATCCGATGCTGGATGCACGGCAGGTGCGTTATCCCGGCGTGTTCGACAGCCTCGTCAGCACAGCCGAACTGGTCGATGCGGAGGGAACGATGCTGAACAGCTTCGCGCCGCGATCGAAGCTCATCATCTACCATGGCACCAGCGACTATGCCCTGTCCGCGTTCGAAATCACACGCTGGTATGACCGGCTGGCCCGGGATACCGGCGGGCATACCCAGGACTGGGCCCGGCTGTTTCTGGTGCCCGGCATGATGCATTGCAGCGGTGGCAGGGCGACGGACGACTTCGATCCGCTGGCCGCCATTCAGGCCTGGGTTGAGAAAGGACAAGCGCCGGTCCGGATCATCGCCACGGGAAAGGAGCTTCCTGGCGTCAGTCGGCCGTTGTGTCCATGGCCAAAGGTTGCACGCTATCGCGGCGGCGATCCCGCGCGTGCCGAGAGTTTCGCGTGTAGCTGACGCGAAGGAGCATTCGATTTGGCGACCAGGAAACAGCCGAAGAAAAGCCAATGTCGGCATCCATCGACATCGACGCGTATTGAAGATGCGCGGAGCCTTTCATGAGGAAGTGATGCGCGACCTTACCGTCGAGGAGCGTGAAGCACTCGACCGCATTCTGGGCAAGCTCGCATACAGGCTTCAGACCATGCCCTGATTGGCCGGTCGTTGGCGTTGCTCTTTCATCGAACGACAGGCGTAACCCCGCCAGCGACAACATGGTAGTTCGCCAGCCCCGCTTCGAGCAGATCGAGGTCCGCCCCGTCCGGAGCGAGCGCGACCCCGCTCTCGAGATTGAAAAGCATGGTCTGCCGCTTGTCACCATAAACGGGCCAGACCGAAATGCCGGGATGGTTCGGGTCGCCCTTGCGCGCGAAGGCGAGCCAGGCGCCGCCCATCTGGTGCGACATTCGCGTCTGCGCATCCAACTCGCTGGACTCTACCGGTTCTGCGCCCACGGTATCGAGGACGAAGGCGATGTCGATGGCGTGCGGCGACATCAACAGCCCATCGCGGGCGCGCGTGGCCCAGTCCATCCGATAGGCCCAGACCGGTGCACCTTTCAGGCGAGCCTGCTCGTCCGCAATCCGTCGCGAGAAGAACCGCGTCGGCCAATCGGAACGGATAAGCGCATCGACCTCCCAAAGGGTGGCGGAAGGATGGGCGGAGCGGTAATGGGCCAGGATCGCACCAGCGTCATTGCCGAAGATTGGCGCAAGATCGCGCTCGATTTCCGCCGCCGTGCGCTGCGGGGCCGACGGGTGGTCAGCCAGGAAATATTCGGTCATCTCCGTCCGGGTCGAGCCGATCATCAGCGGCACATGGCGAGAGAGCGGGGAAGCGCCGTTCCAGAAGGGATGCTGCGGCAATGTGATGCCATCGACCACCGGCGCGAAATCCTGGATCACACCCAGTAAGCCAAAGCCGCCGATTTCCGCGAATATGCGGTAATAGGCCCGCATTATGGCATCGACTGGCACCTTCTGGATCTCGGACACGTTGCGCGGATCAAGACCGAGCAGGTCGATCAGGCGCTGGCTGAGCTTGCGGGCATATGCCGGCTCTAGCGCCAGTGGTGCAGGGCCGCTCTGGATGATCGCCTTGTGGAAAAGACCGTGCGCTGCGGGCATGGCCATGAGCAGCGATACCTTCTGGCCGCCGCCAGACTGACCCATGATAGTGACGTTATTGGGGTCGCCGCCAAACTCCGCCGGCGTCTGGCCGGGCTCGGGGCGAGGCTTCCGGCGCGGGGCTCGCCGCATCGGGCGGGGGCGCGACCGGATCGTCGGCACAGGCGGTGAAAGCGAGAGCGGAACAGAGAACTGCGAGGGAACGACGCCTCATTGCTACCTCCCG
>CBHCMH010000307.1:0-3238 GCA_965974445.1 uncultured Rhizorhapis sp. | reverse complement strand
ACGGTTGGATTGGGGAGATATTTAATATTTCCTACACCATATGTCGGATCGCCCGTCTGGTCCCCCCATGGATTCGGCAGCCACGACTGGCTAAGCGGCGCCCAATAGGTTCCCACGAAGTTGTCGTTTTCGGTACGCCTGGCGGCGCGCGCGCCGACAGTGATCGTGCGCAGGAATCCGCCGTCGCTGACCTTGTATTCAAGGTCGATGTTACCGGCCAGCATATTGCCCTTATTCTTGGGTTCATGGTAACCCATACTCGAAAAAGAGGCATACGTCGCATCGAGCATAGCACCAGCAGGCAAGCCGGAAATGACCGGAAGCGACCCCGTGAAATCGACGTCCATGGAGCTTATTGGCGTGTTGGCATTGATGCCGACATACATCTGCTTCCCGGTCATGCGGGAATCGACATATTGCACGGCGCCACGCACCGCCACCCGGTCACTGGGCGTCCAGACGAAGCTCTGCGAAATATCCAGCGTGGAGCTCTTGCTGTGTGATATCGTCGCCCCGCCATTCGGGTTCAGCGCGAGGGCACCTGTGCACTGCACCAGAACGGGAGCGCCCGGCGACCAATCCCACAGAAGCTGTGACGCGGGAGCGCCATAGGAGGCGCCGCAATCAATCTCATACTCGGCAGGGAACCAGCCGGTTTCGGCAGCGAAGCCGATGGTCGTGTTCGACCACGGCACCGATTTGCCGGGGGAGCCGACCGTCAGCGTCCCCTTCCGGAAGGCGCCATTGGCATCATATTCGACCGGACTGCCGACCATGGGCATGACCGCAGCCGAATCAGTTGGGGAATAGCCCATGGACCCGCTGTTCCCTTGGCTATCGTCGATATATTGCGAGAAGAATACGGTATTGGTCAGCGTAAGGTTCGAAGACGGCTTCCACTGGATGGCCTGATAGGCGCCATAGCGGTCGCGCTGGCTCTGGTTGTAGTTCCAGTTGAATGACCCGGGCACAAAGGCGAGCCCATCGTCACGTACGGATGTCGGTACATATTGACCAAACATGGCGCCGACCTGCAGATTGCTGCTCTGCTGGTGCAGGCGGCTATAGGCCAAATCCCACAGCACGCCGATTTCACCGATCCCGGTGTCGAACCGCTTGGAGAACATGGCGGAGATGCGGGGCGAGCCCTTGGCGACCTGGGTGCCGTAGCTGCCGCCCACCGTGACGTTGAACTGGGTGTCCTTGAAATCAAACGGCACATGCGTACGAAGGTCGATCAGGGACGCACCGCCTTCGATCATGTCGGCGCGCGACGCCTTGTAAACATCGACCCCCGCCATCAACTCCGGCGTGACCTCGTTCCAGCTAATGGCGCTTGCACCGTTGGCGCTGAACAATTGCCGCCCGTTGAGCATGCTCGAATTGAAGGGAAGGCCGCGCACGGTAATGCCCGTGCCCTCGATCTGGAATCCGGTACTACCGCCGTTCGCCCCAGCGAAACGGGAGATCGAGACGCCCGACACGCGCTGAAGAACCTCGGTAATCGAATTGTCGGGAAGCCTGCCAGCCTCGTCCGCGGTCACCGAATCGACGATCGTATCGGCGTTACGCTTGATTTCCTGAGACGTCTCCAGCGCCTTCCGGCGGGCAGTGACCACGATGGAGCCATCAAGATTTGCCGCCTCAGCCGCCGGGTCCGAGCCAGCATCCTGCGCATAAGCGGGCACCGTCAACCCGGCACCACATACGGCAAGCGCACAGCCGCTGACGCCGATCAGAAACCTTTTTGCAAGCATCTAAATTCCTCCCCCGGTTCTCTTTGAGAAAACTGCCTATCTGCAGATTAGGAGTGATAATCCCTCTATTTGTAAGACAAGTCAATCAAAAAGTGCGAGCGCTACCATTCGCGGTCCCAAAGGGTTCGCACGGGTCGGTTAACATGGCGTTCATCCATGGTTCTTGGCCTGCCTGAGCCCTTCGGACGAACAACGGAACGCGCATGCGCGGATTGGCCACGCCGCGTTACGGCTGCTATCGCGTTGCTCGCCGGTGAGGCTGAAGAGCCTCTCTTCGGCCGCAAAGGCCCTTTCCTTCAGACCGTTTCCTTCCATTCAGTAGCGACGCTTTTTGGAGTCGCTCCTCGTTGGCGGCACCAGGCTACATCATTTCACGTTAGTAAAATGCCGTGTGCAAGCCGCGATAGAGCATTTTCTGCTGACTGGTGTATCGCCGCCTTCCGCGATTTTGCCGGCGCTCCCAAAGACTGTCAGCTACGCCGCCGTGAGGAGAGCCGTCGTGCGTAACAGCAGGTCTATTGCCCGCCGCTCGATTTCCGCATCGTAGCGCACGGCCGGGATCGCCACGCTGAACGCGCCCAGGACTTCGCCGTCAACGGCCGCTATCCGGGCAAGGCCGCATATCCCGGGCGAATGTTCTTCCCGCGTCCGCGCGATGCCGGTCGCTCGCACGCTTTCCAGCTCCGCGCGCAAGGCGGTTTCATCGACGATGGTGCTGCCGGTATAGGCGCATCGGTCGGTTTCGGCGAAGTACCGGCCCAGTTCCGCCTCATCGAGCGCGGCGAGCAGCGCCTTGCCGGCGGCAAAGCTGTGTAGGGCGGCATGGGCGCCGGGTTGCACCGCGTAGCGCAAGGCTTGCTCGCTGGTTTCGGTCACCAGGGCTTCGAGTTCCCAGCCGCGCCGGACGAAGAACGAACTGGTTTCATCAAGCTGAATCCGCAAGGTGCGGACCAGCGGCGCCACTTTCTCCGCGAGGGAAAATGCCGGGGATTCCGCCTGAAGACGTTGCAGCCCCTGCCCCGCGCTGTAGCGGCGGCCGTCGCGCACGAGATAATTGCGCTCGACGAGCGTGGCGAGCAGATAGGAAAGACTGCTGACCGGGATGCCGAGCGCCACCGCGATCTCCTGCGCAACGACGGGCCTGCGGCGGGACACGACATATTCGATGATGTCGAGTGTCCGCATGGCTGACTTGACCGGGGACGGCGAGGAACTTTCGGACATGGCCGCTCTATACCGCATCGGCATGGACCCGCAAACGCCGCGTGCCGCGCCGCCCTCCCCATCTATCGGCCGTCCGCCTTACCAGAGGCGGACGCCGATTTGCACGCCCGCGCCGACATCCGGCGCGCCTTCGGACAGTCCCGCCGAACCATAGAAGCCGAGCGAAAGGCGATTGGACAGGCTAGTATGAAGGCTGCTCGACAACTGCTGCTCGTCCGGCACCAGCGCACTGGCACTCTGCGCATAATTGTAACTGA
>CBHCMH010000306.1:0-3240 GCA_965974445.1 uncultured Rhizorhapis sp. | reverse complement strand
GGTGTACCGCCCAGCCAGCTGGAGCTGGAAATTACCGAAACCCTGGCCATGGACATGGACGAGCGGGTGCTGACGCAGGTTCGCACGCTGCGCCGGGAGGGCATTCGGATTGCAATCGATGATTTCGGCACCGGCTTCTCCAATCTTTCCCGCCTCAAGGATCTGCCGGTCGACCGGGTCAAGATCGATCGCAGCCTGGTACGCGACATCGTGCATTCCCCCGAAGCCCGCACCATCTGCAGCGCGGTCATCGGCTTGATTCAAGGACTCGGGCTGGAGGTCGTGGTCGAGGGGATCGAGAAGCAGGATCAGATGGACATGCTCCGCATCATCGGCTGCTCCATCTTCCAGGGCTATCTTTTCTCGATGCCGGAGGTGGAGGCGGAATATCTGCACCGGTTCAGCGGTGTCTGGGCACAGGAGCCAGTTGGCCTGACAGGATAAAAGAGAGCATTTTCCCCTTCCGGAGGCCGGGAGGGAAATCATGTCCATCGCATGTAATAGCTGCCAATCCGGAACGATTTCGCCGCCCGCACGCTTTACTCCCAATCAATGAAGGAGACGTGCAATGAATCTCATCATTTGGCTGATCGTCGGCGGTATTCTGGGTTGGCTCGCCAGCATAGTGATGCGGACCGACGCCCAGCAGGGCATCATGCTCAACATTGTCGTCGGCGTTATTGGCGCGTTCCTCGCGGGGCTGGTCTTCGCGGGCGGCACGATAAATCAGAGCGATTTCAGCCTGTCTTCGCTCATTGCGTCCTTCCTGGGCGCGGTCGTCCTGCTTGCGGTCGTGAACCTGATACGGCGCGGAAGCGTTCGATAGCGTCTATCGACGCCGGAGAATATTGTAGACGACCAATATCGCCGCCGCTCCCAGAGTGGCGGCGATCCAGCCCGCCCTTTCCCCCGCATCATAAACGCCCGCGACACGGCCGACAAATCCGGCGAGCAGCGCCCCGGCGATACCCAACAGCACCGTGACTGCACATCCGCCCGGATCATTCCCGGGCACGATCAGCTTGGCAAGAATCCCGGCCACCAGGCCCAGCGCGATCCAGATCAAAATATCCATGTGCGTTCCCTTCCAGACTGGTGCTGGATTTATTTCATTGTTTCACATATGAAGCGAAGCACAAGTCCTTCCGGAAGATTGACCCAATTTAGGGCAGGTCGGACCATTTTCGTTTCCGATGCCATATTCGATGCGCATTTTGCCGGTTCGGCTTCGCAAGATATTTTCAGGCGGCAATTCAGCCATATGGCGTGTTGAGGCTTGAGGCTGGTGATATATTTGGATAATACAGCCAGGCATTGGTGCCGCTGACTGCCGGTGCGTACCGGAACAAGAGTGATTGCATGAACTACGAGACCCGTTTTGCGCCCGAGGCGGACCTGGACGCCGATGATGCAGCCGCCGCCAAGCGGAAACGCCTGATCATCGTGGTCGCGATTGCCTTGGTGCTGGCGATCGCCCTGCTCTCTTTCAAACTCATGAGCAGCGACTCAGCGGGCGACGCGGCAGCGGAGGCAAGTCAGGCTCCGCTGGTGACGGTCATCGTGCCGGGCAGCCAGACGGTCGATCGGGTGGTGAATGCCACAGGATCCCTTGCCGCCCGTCGCGAAATGCCGGTTGGCGTCGTCGGTGAGGGGGGCATGGTCCTGCGCGTCCTGGTCGAACCGGGCGACTGGGTCGGCGCCGGGCAGGCGCTCGCGGTGATCGAGCGGTCGGTGCAGACGCAGGAAGCCCGCGCGCTCGCGGCCCAGATCGACGTGGCCCGCGCCGACGCGCGCCTGGCCCAGGCGGAGCTGGAGCGGGCGGAGGCGCTGGTATCCCGCGGTTTTATCTCAAAGGCTGACATCGACCGAAAGACCGCCACTCGTGATGCAGCGCGCGCGCGGGTCAATGTGGCGCAGGCGCAATATCGCGAGGCTTTGGCCCGGACGGGTCGCCTGGACATCCGCGCGCCCGCTGCCGGTCTTGTCCTCACCCGCGATGTTGAACCGGGCCAGGTGGTCGGTTCCGGCAGCGGCGTGCTGTTCCGCATGGCCAAGGGCGGTGAAATGGAAATGCTGGCGCAGGTGAGCGAAAGCGACCTGTCCCGGCTGACCTCCGGCATGGGGGGCGATGTGACGCCGGTAGGTTCAAATCAGTCCTTCGCCGGCCGGATCTGGCAGGTTTCGCCCGTGGTCGATCCGCAAAGCCGACTGGGCACCGCGCGCATAGCGCTTGGCTTTGACCGGGCGTTGCGGCCGGGCGGCTTTGCCTCGGCGAGGATCGTCAGTGGCTCGACGCAGTCGCCGCTGCTCCCGGAATCGGCCGTCCAGAGCGATAATAAGGGCAATTATGTCTATATCGTCAACGGCAAGAATCAGGTCGAACGGCGCGATGTGGAGGTGGGCCAGGTTTCGAGCGAAGGCGTCGCCATCGCCAAGGGGCTTTCCGGCCGGGAAAAGGTCGTCCTGTCTGCAGGCGCATTCCTGAGCGAGGGGCAGAAGATTCGCCCAAATCTGGAAAAGCGCGGAAGTTGAGGCAGGAAGGGACTGACACGTGAGCTTCCGCAACATTTCGGCCTGGGCGATCCGCAATCCGATCGCGCCGCTTGTCATTTTCATAGCGCTGCTGATGGCCGGGGTCGTCAGCTTCATGCGGATGGACGTCAACAACAATCCCGACGTCAGCTTTCCGGCGGTTCGGGTCATCGTCAGCCAGCCAGGCGCCGCCCCCGCGGAACTTGAGACGCAGGTGACGCAACGCGTTGAAGCCGCTATCCGCAGCGTCAGCGGCGTCGATGAAATCACCTCCTACGCCAGCGAAGGCCGAAGTCTTACCATGGTGCAGTTTGCCATCGGGACGCCGGTCGATCGCGCCTTGAACGACGTGCGCAATGCCGTGTCGCAGATCCGCAGCGATCTGCCTGACGGCATATTGGAGCCGCAGGTGCTGCGGATGGATATCGAAGGCGGTCCCATCGCCTATTTCAGCGCCGAAGCCACGGACATGACGCTGGAGGAACTGAGCTGGTATGTCGATAACACCGTTGCAAAGCGGTTGCTCAGCATCCCGGGCATGGCGGCCGTTTCACGCGGCGGAGGCGTCAGCCGCGGCCGGGGCGGAGAACACGAGGCCGGCGGAGTACCCGCTGGCCCCGAACACCGCGAAGATGCCCAGTGCCCGGTTGCGGGCCGGGCCCTCGGCGAACGTGGTGGTGATGATCGAGAGGGCCGCAGGCGCGGTGA
>CBHCMH010000305.1:0-3271 GCA_965974445.1 uncultured Rhizorhapis sp. | reverse complement strand
GATCCTGACGCCGCTGGCGCTCGCCTATCTGTGCTGGCTCGCCCAGCAAGGGACACTGGTCCTGGGATCGGATAGAGTGACCGACGTTCTGCTGATGTTAAGCGGACTCCTAACTACGGTTCCGCTCATTCTCTTCGCCGTGGCGGCGAAGCGCATGGCCTATTCGACGCTCGGCCTTCTGCAGTATATTGCACCGTCACTGCAGTTTCTTCTCGGCCTGTTTGTCTTTGAGGAAGAGTTGAGCACTGGGCAGTTATGGAGCTTCGGCCTTATCTGGGCGGGACTTGGTCTCTTCACCGTTGCCAGCCTGCGCCCGGCGAAGACGCACATTTGGGCGGAACGGAACGACCCAAAAGGATAAGGGCCGGGAAAACTCCGTCTGATGGAGGCACTGATTCTCGACAATGCAACATCGCTCGCTTATCGGAGTCAGTGTGCAGACAAACAAAGGAATTAAAAAGAGATGGTAAGCCCCAGCCACGTACTTGACCGCGTCCTCGTTCTGGAAATGGTGCGCGTCACCGAAGCGGCAGCCATCGCTGCCTCCAAACTCATTGGCCGGGGCGATGAAAAGGCCGCCGATGCCGCCGCCGTAGAGGCCATGCGCAAGGCGTTCAACGATCTTGCCATCGACGGCACCGTCGTCATCGGCGAAGGCGAACGCGACGAAGCGCCGATGCTCTATATCGGGGAAAAGGTCGGTAGCGCCATCGGCACGGGGCCAAGGATCGACATCGCGCTCGATCCGCTGGAAGGCACCACGATTACGGCCAAGGCCGGCCCCAATGCGCTGGCGGTGCTCGCCATCGCTGAAGAAGGCTGCCTGCTCAACGCGCCGGACGTTTACATGGACAAGCTGGCGATCGGCCCCGGCTATTCACCGGACCTCATTGATCTCAACAAATCCGTCCGTGAAAATGTGGAAGCGGTTGCGCGGGAAAAGGGCGTCGAGCCCGCCGACATCATCGTCTGCGTCCTCGACCGGCCGCGCCACGAAAAGCTGATCGCGGAACTGAGGGCCATCGGCTGCGGCATCATGCTGATCCCCGACGGCGACGTCGCCGGCGTGATCGCAACGACTGATCCGGACACGACCATCGACATGTACATGGGGTCGGGCGGCGCGCCGGAAGGCGTGCTGGCGGCAGCGGCATTGCGCTGCGTCGGCGGTCAGTTCAAGGGCCGCCTGCTGTTCCGCAACGACGATGAGCGTTCCCGCGCGCGCAAATGGGGAATTGACGATCTGGATCGGGTTTATGACCTGAACGACCTGGCCAAGGGCGATTGTATTTTCGCCGCCACCGGCGTCACGGACGGGTCGCTGCTGCAGGGCGTCAAGCGCCTGAGGGGTGGCAAGATGACAACCGAAAGCGTCGTCATGCGCGCCAGCTCAGGCACCATCCGCTGGGTGAAGGGCGAACACCGGATCTAAAGAATGTACGTCACCCCGGCGAAAGCCGGGGTCTCCCACATGCAGATGGAGTCGTGACGGAGATTCCGGCCTGCGCCGGAATGACGCAATATTGCTATCAGCAATCCCGGTCGATCGCCCGCCCGGCCAGAGCACCAACGCCCGCGCCGATGATGACGCCGGCAGTCTGGTCTCCATGACGGCCCGCGACTTCATTGCCCAGCAGCCCACCGGCGATCGCGCCGATGATGGTGCCGCCCGTGCCGCTATCGCACCGGCCACGATAATGGTTGCGGCTGTAATAGCGCCGGTCGCTGCCGCGATAATAACGGTCGCCACGATAATGACGCTCTCCACGATAATAGCGTCCCCGGTCATAGTCCCGGTAGTAATCACCGCGTTCATAGCGGTCACGCGCCTGTGCGGGCGCCGTGGGCACGATGGCGGCTGTGCTCATGACAGCCAGGGCGCTCAGCGAGAGCAGAAATTTCTTCATGGCCTGGGTTCCTTCTTCCAGAACGAGCTTCTCTTAAAAAAGCCGAACCTGAAGCCTTGCCTTCGCGACCCAGCTTCCTTCGACCATGCCCTTATGGGCGATTCGGCTTGAGTGGTTACTGAACGTGCATGTTATCCGGCGTTCAGCTTCGCCCTGGTCAAATTAATCATGACAGGCCGCGCGGTCGCGGGTTAGGGGAGGGGGGATGTCTCGCCTGCTGCTGATCCTGCTCCTCGCCATGGCCCTGCTGCCAGCGCCCCGATCTGGCAAGGACGCTGGAGCCCTGGCGGACACGCTACTGATCCGCGCAAAGCCGCTATTGCTCAACGCCTCGAACCCGGCTCAACGACGGATCGGACGCCTGGAATATCTGGCGGGATGGGAATTGACGAGCGATCACCCGACCTTCGGCGGCCTGTCCGCCATGACGGTCCGCCCGGACGGCAACATCATTGCTCTCAGCGACAGTGGCGACCTGTTCGGCTTCCGCCTTCCGGGCGAACAAAGGGGCATGCGCGAATTCATCGCGCCCCTTCCCCGCCGGAGCCATGAAGATGACTGGCCGAAGTGGAAGTGGGATTCCGAAGCCTTGATCCATGATCCGGAAAGCGGCCGCTACTGGGTGACGTTTGAACTGATTCACCGCATCTGCCGCTATGCCCCAGCCTTCGCCCGGGTCGAAGCCTGCGAGGAACCAGCCGCCATGCAGGACTGGCCCGGCACAGGCGGTGCGGAGGCCGCTGTGCGCTTGCCCGATGGGCGTTTCCTGATCTTCGCGGAAAGCGCCTATGGCCCGCGCGGCAGTACCCAGGTGTTGCTGTTCGACCATGATCCCGCCGATCCCGGCGCGCCGCCCGCGTCCCTGGGCTATTATCCGCCGCCCCGTTGGGGCGAAGACACGCTGCCTCGTGGGATCACCGACGCGGTCTGGCTGGCGCCGGGCATGCTGCTGACCCTCAATCGCCGCGCCACGATCTACGAAGGCTTTACGGCCAAGCTGGCCATTGTGGACATGGGCGAACTCGCGCCCGGAAAACTGCTCCATGCGCAAGAGATCGCAACGCTGCGCCCGCCCCTGCTCGCGGACAATTTCGAAGCGCTGGCCGTGACGCGGGAGGACAACCGGACGATTATCTGGGTGGCCTCGGACGACAACCACAAATTCTTCCAGCGCACATTGCTGTTGAAGTTCGCATTGGGCGAAACGGAAGAGGAATGAGTTCTTGTTTCAGAGCGGATGTTGGCGGAAAAGGGTGGGATGCGGACATAATCTCCCTCTCCCCTTCAGGGACTCGTAGCGAAATTCCTTTTTGCCGTCATCCCCGCGAAGGCGGGGATCCAGCTCCTGACCTAACCGCTTGATT
>CBHCMH010000304.1:0-3298 GCA_965974445.1 uncultured Rhizorhapis sp. | reverse complement strand
GTCCCGATCAACCGCAAATATGGCATAGAGGAACTGCTGCAGGCCTGCGCGGACTATCCCGGAGCCAACAATGCGCGGCGCATCACCTTTGAATATGTGATGCTGAAGGACAAGAATGACAGCGATGAAGACGCACGCGAGCTGGTGCGCCTCATCAAGCGGTACCGGCTGCCCGCGAAGGTGAACCTTATTCCCTTCAACCCTTGGCCGGGCGCCGTTTACGAATGTTCGAGCCCCGAGCGGATCAAGCGCTTTTCGGACATCATTTTCGAAGCCGGCATTTCCGCTCCCGTTCGCACGCCGCGCGGCCGCGACATCATGGCCGCCTGCGGGCAGCTCAAATCGGCGTCGGAGAAGAAGAGCAGGGCGGAGCTGGACCGGCTGGCGGAAGAGAAGCTGGCGGCGCTGGGGTAGGGCGGTTTTTCGGGGTGGAGCGCGGACATTATCCTCCCCGTGCCGGGGAGGAGCCTATGGCAGCCCTCACCCAATCTGGGCCCTATCAATGTGGCGGGACCGCCTTGGCCGTTTGCTGGAATATCCTCTGACGCCTTCACGTCAGGTGGGAACCATGTGATCCGGACCAGGGTCCGGGCAGGGACAGCTCCCTAGGATGTTATATCGCCTCAGGGATGTTCGCTAAAGCTCGTACCAGGCAGTGCCCGCCACTTCTCAATCTAGGCGTTCGCGGGCAGCGCGGCAAGCCTTGAGGCGAGAGTTTCTATTCGGTCCGCCAGCTTTTCCAAAGCGTCCGCCAGGGCTGGGTCAGGGGCCGCCGACTGCACGGGCAGGGTGCCGGCGCGAATGTCGTTCAGCTCATCGGCCAGAAACAGGGCCGCGAACAGCAATTGCCGCACTTCGGTCAGGCCCGGAACGGATCGCCTCGCATCCTGTGTCTTGGCATCGACAATCCCGGCGAGATGTTCCAGCCGCGCCTCATCGCCATCCCGGCAGGTGATCACATAATTGCGGCCGCCGATGGCCAGGCTGACTTCAGCCACGGCTATCCTCCTTCATCTGTCCGATCAGGTCATCGAGTTCCACCAGCACGCTGCCCGTCTCGTCGCGCAGTTTGGAATATTTGTCCTGCAGGGCTTCAAGCACGCCCGGATCCGGCGCTGGCAGCGCTTCAAGGCGGCTCAGCGCCCGTTCGATTCGCCCAATGGCGTTGATCATGCGGTCGTTTGACATGGCCCCTCGAATAGCACGGCTAAACGGCCTTGCAAAAACCCTATTGTGCGCTGCGGTTGACGCTTGCCGCCCGAGCGGACAAATGGGGGCGATTTTTCGCGACTCGGCGTGCGTGTGTCACGCGACCATCGAACAGGAAGTCAGACAGCATTATGACGGTTACCCAACAGCAACTTGCCAATGCCATCCGGGCACTGTCAATGGACGCGGTTCAGGCCGCCAACAGCGGCCATCCCGGCATGCCGATGGGTATGGCCGACGTGGCGACGGTGCTGTTCGGTGAATTTCTGAAGTTCGATCCGAAAAGCCCGAAATGGGCGGACCGCGACCGCTTCGTGCTGTCGGCGGGTCATGGATCGATGCTGATCTATTCGCTGCTCCACCTGACCGGCTATGCGCGGCCGACCATGGACGACATCAAGAATTTCCGACAGCTGCACAGCCCGTGCGCGGGGCATCCGGAAAATTTCGAGCTGGCGGGCGTCGAGACGACCACGGGGCCATTGGGGCAAGGGCTTGCCACCGCCGTCGGCATGGCGATGGCCGAGCGGCATCTGAACGCGACGTTCGGCGGCGAACTGGTCGATCACCGCACCTGGGTGATCGCGGGCGACGGCTGCCTGATGGAAGGCATCAATCATGAGGCGATCGGCCTTGCAGGACATCTGGGCCTGGGCCACCTCATTGTCCTGTGGGACGACAACAAGATCACCATTGACGGCGCGACCGATCTTTCGACCAGCGAGGATGTGCGCGCCCGCTATGCCGCGTCCGGCTGGCATGTCGTCTCCTGCAATGGCCATGACTTTGCCGACATTCGCCGCGCGCTGGCCGAAGCGGTTGCCGATCCGCGTCCCTCGCTGGTCGCCTGTGACACCATGATCGGCTATGGGGCGCCCAACAAGGCAGGATCGCACAGCGTCCATGGCTCGCCGCTGGGCGCGGAAGAGATCGCGGCGGCGCGCGTGCATCTCGACTGGCCGCACGAGCCCTTCGTCATTCCAGCGGACGTCGCTGCGGAATGGAAGAAGATCGGCGAACGCTCGGCCGGGGCGCATGAAGCATGGCAGGTCCGCCTTGCAAGCCATTCGCAGGCAAGCGAATTTTCTCGCCGCATGGTCGGCGATCTGCCCGCCGGTTTCTCGCTGTCGGACTATATCGACACGCTGATCGCCGATCCCAAGAAGGTCGCGACCCGCAAGGCGAGCGAGATGGCGCTGGAAGCCATCAATGCGCTGCTGCCCGAAACGGTCGGCGGATCGGCCGATCTCACCGGCTCCAACAATCCCAAGCCCAAATCGACCGCACCGTTCAGCAAGGACGATTATTCCGGCCGCTATGTCTATTACGGCATTCGCGAGTTCGGCATGTCGGCGGCGATGAACGGCATGGCGCTGCATGGCGGCGTCATTCCCTATGGCGGCACCTTCCTGGTCTTTTCCGACTATTGCCGCCCGGCCATCCGCCTGTCGGCCATCCAGCAGGCGCGCGTTGTCTATGTCATGACGCATGACAGCATCGGCCTTGGCGAGGACGGGCCGACGCACCAGCCGGTCGAGCATGTCATGAGCCTGCGGATGATCCCGAACCTGGACGTTTACCGTCCCGCCGATGTGGTCGAAACGGCCGAATGCTGGGAACTGGCGCTAAAGAAGCAGGACGGTCCCGGCCTGTTGGCGCTGACCCGTCAGAACCTGCCGCAGGTTCGCCTGGAAAAGAGCGAAAATCTTTGCGCAAAGGGCGCCTATCGCCTGCGCGCCGCGACGGCAGCCCGGAAAGTGGTGCTGCTCGCCAGCGGATCCGAGGTGGAAGTGGCGCTTGGCGTTGCCGACGCGCTTGAAGGGCAGGGGATAGGCGCGGATGTCGTCTCCATGCCCTGCTGGTCCCTGTTCGACGCGCAGGATGCAGCCTACAGGGCCGGCATCCTCCCTTCGGATTGCCTCAAGGTTTCCATTGAAGCCGGCACGACTTTCGGCTGGGAACGCTACACTGGGCTCCACGGCCTGCGCTGCGGCATCGACCGGTTCGGCGCGTCGGCGCCCGCATCCGACCTCTACGACCATTTCGGGCTGACCGCGCCCAAGATCACCGACCGCGTCCTCGCGCACAT
>CBHCMH010000303.1:0-3299 GCA_965974445.1 uncultured Rhizorhapis sp. | reverse complement strand
CCTGCAGAATATTCCGATCCGCACCGAAATCGGCCGGCAGATCCGCCATGCCTTTGTCGCCGAACCCGGCAATGTCATATTGGCGGCCGACTATAGTCAGATCGAGTTGCGGCTCGCCGCACATATGGCCGATGTCCCCGCGCTAAAGGATGCCTTCGCGCGCGGCGAGGATATTCACGCGGCGACCGCCATGGAATTGTTCGGAGAGGTCAATCGCGACACGCGCGGCCGGGCGAAGACGATCAACTTCTCCATCCTCTATGGTATCAGCCGCTGGGGCCTTGCCGGACGGCTGGAAATTACGCCGGACGAGGCGCAGGACATGATCAACCGCTATTTCCAGCGCTTCCCCGGCATATCCAGCTACATCACCCACACGCTGGAAAATGCGCGGGAAACCGGCTTCACCAGCACGCTTTTCGGGCGCAAGACCTGGTTCCCGCGCCTGAGCGCCAAGAACCAGGCCGAACGCGCGGGCAGCGAACGCGCCGCCATCAACGCGCCGATCCAGGGCACAAGCGCCGACATCATCAAACGCGCCATGGTCCGCATGGGCCCGGCGCTGGAGGCGGCGGGACTACCCAACGTCAAAATGCTGCTGCAGGTGCATGACGAACTGGTCTTCGAACTCCCCGCAGGCGACGTGGAAGCCGCCAGCGCCGTCATCCGCGCGGTGATGGAAAGCGCGGCGGAACCGGCGGTGAAGCTGAGCGTCCCGCTAGGCGTGGAGATCGGCACCGGGGCGAGTTGGGGCGCGGCGCATTGACCAAATCAAGTAGCGCGCCGATCCTACAGCCATCCTGATTCTTATGTCCCTAATCGGGACAATAACGATCCAAGCCATAGCCCTATGATATTATAAATTTCTGCATCTCATGCTATTCTTTCAAGAATAGGTGGGGGCAATACAGGTGAGCCTGGCGGGACGTCTTGTGACAGTCCTTGTGCTGTGTGCATTTTATCCGGTTCCTGCAGCAGCCGAGGAAATTTGGGTGGGTATTTATACCCAAAAGGCTGGCTCTTATTCTCTGAAGCAAGCGGGCACTGACTTGAAATTGGGTTGGCGCAGCGATCCCGTCCAGCGCCTGCGACCCGTTGGTAAACCCAGCATCCATGTCCTGCTTTCCGCCAATCTCGACGGCGGCGTGAACTATGCAGCAACTGGGCTCAGTTGGCGCTTGGGCAGCAATATCTATCTGCGTCCCGGCATTGGCATAGCCTTGCAAGACGGCGCGTGCCGCAAGGCCGGGAAAAGACGCCGCAACGATCTGGGTTCACGCGTCCTGCTTGAACCGGAATTGGCCGCAGGCTGGCAGATCACAGACCGACTCAGTGTGGAAGTCTCCTGGATTCATCTGAGCCACGCGGGTCTGTTCAGCGATCATAACCCGGGCACAAACTCGTTCGGAATCAGGACGGTGTTCCGCCTCCCCTGAGCG
Source organism: uncultured Rhizorhapis sp. (assembly GCA_965974445.1). Lineage (GTDB taxonomy): Bacteria > Pseudomonadota > Alphaproteobacteria > Sphingomonadales > Sphingomonadaceae > Rhizorhapis. The sequence continues at coordinate 1,860 of CBHCMH010000303.1, read as the reverse complement.
CCGCCTACTTTGCGTCTTCCGCCATCGGCCGCGACCGCGCCTGGGGATAAGTGCCCAGCACCCGCACCCATTTGCTGTGGAACTTCAGTTCCTCCAGCGCGCGATCGACCGCCGGGTCGCCGGGCGCGCCCTCGATATCGCAATAAAACTCTGTCGCGGCGAAGCTGGCGCCCCGCTGATAGCTTTCCAGCTTGGTCATGTTGACCCCGTTGGTGGCAAAGCCGCCCATCGCCTTGTACAGCGCGGCGGGAATGTTCTTCACTTCGAACAGGAAGGTCGTCATCATCGGCCCATCGCCCTTTGGCTGGGCAGCGGTTTTCGACAGCACGACGAAGCGGGTCATATTGTCGCCGCTGTCTTCGATATTCTCTTTCCGCAGTGTCAGGCCATAAATTTCCGCCGCCAGCCTTGGCGCGATTGCCGCCGCTCCCTGCTCCCGCCGCTCGGCGACCAGCGCCGCCGCGCCCGCCGTGTCGGCATAGATGATCGGCTGAATACCATTCTGACGCAGATAATGACGGCACTGGCCCAGCGCCTGTTCGTGGCTGAGCGCGGATTTGATCGGCCCGTCGTCCACGCTCATCATGCAATGATGAATGGGCAGGAAATATTCGGCGATAATGCTGAGGCCTGATTCGGGTAGCAGGAAATGCATGTCCGCCACGCGGCCGTGCAGCGAATTTTCGATGGGGATGATGGCGCGCGCGGCCCGCCCCTCCTGAACGGCGTCGATCGCGTCCTGAAAGGAAAAGCAGGGAAGCGGAATGCAGTCCGGCGCGTATCCAAGCGCGGCAAGCTGCGAATTCGCGCCGGGCGCGCCCTGATAGGCGACGGCGTTGGCGGGGTCGGCCGCTGCCAGCCGGGTCATGTCCTCGACGAGCCGCCGGGCGGGAAGGGGATAATTTTCCATCGGTGGATTGAGCGCTTAAGTGCAGATGGCGGCAATCGCAAGCACCGCTTGCACGTTCGCATTTGCTTCATTAAGGGAGCGCGCTAAAGGGATGGCGCTCTTGCCGGAGCGCGGGGACTTCATCGGAGGAATACAGGCGCATGGACGATCGCTTCAATACCATTGCTGGCTGGGTCTTGTTCGCGGGGATCGTCGCGATGGGCGCAGGGATCGTCAGCAGCGAAGTCATTCATGCCGAACGTCCCCAAACGATGGGTTATCCGATCGAAGGCGTCGAAACCGAAGGCGGCGAAGGCGCAGCCGGTCCGTCGATCGCGACGCTGCTTGCCAGCGCCGACCCCGCCCAGGGCGAAGCCGTGTTCAAGAAGTGTGTCGCCTGCCACACGATCAATCAGGGCGGCGCGAACGGCATCGGTCCCAATCTGTATGCCACGGTTGGCAAGCCGCATGGCCATGTCGCCGGATTTGCCTATTCGGACGCGCTGAAGGGCGTGCCTGGCGACTGGAGCTTTGAAGCCCTGGACGCGTGGCTGACATCCCCGCGCAAATATGCCCCTGGCACGAAAATGACCTTTGCGGGCCTTGGCAATCCCGAGGACCGGGCGAATCTGATCGCCTATTTGAACGCCCAGGGTTCGAACCTTCCGCTTCCCGCCGCTGAAGCCGCTCCGGCTGCTGAAACCGCGGCAGCTGGCGACGCGGCTGAAAACGCAGCGGCTCCGGCGGAAGGCGAAGCGGCTCCCGCCGCCCATTGACCCCGGCGCGCGATGATTAACGCGCCGGCCATCACGATACGAACCCTGACGGGCGAGGCGCTGGCCGCCTCGCTCGAAGCGCTCGCGGACCTGCGCATAGCGGTGTTTCGCGCTTTCCCCTATCTCTATGAAGGGGGCCGGGCATATGAACAGGACTATCTGCACGCTTATACGGCAAGTACCGGAGCCATTGTC
>CBHCMH010000302.1:0-3302 GCA_965974445.1 uncultured Rhizorhapis sp. | reverse complement strand
GGAAATTCCGGCCCTGAAGGTCATTGAGGTGAACCGGCGGGGCGAGGTTGAGGAGGATGACGATGTCGTGCGGGTTTCGCCCTGGAAGCTCGACATTCACGCCAATGCGCGCAACCGCCTGACGGTCACCGGTCTTGGCCTCAGCAGCGAATGGCGTGCTGACCTGCAGATCGGGGGCACGGTTACCAATCCGGCGATTTTGGGCACGGCGAGCCTGGTGCGGGGCGAGTATGAATTTGCCGGGCGCACGTTCGATCTGGAAAAGGGGGAGATCCGCTTTACCGGGAACATGCCGGTCAATCCCAATCTGGATATCGAGGCATCGGCGAATATCACGGACCTTAGCGCAGCCATTCATGTCGGCGGCACCGGATTGCGGCCGGAAATCAGCTTTACCAGCACGCCCGCCATGCCGGAGGATGAATTGCTGTCCCGCCTGCTCTTCGGAACGTCGATCACCGACCTGTCCGCGCCCGAAGCGCTGCAACTTGCCGCAGCCGTCGCCTCGCTGCAGGGCGGCGACGGGGGGCTGAACCCGATCAATGCGGTGCGCAAGGCCGCGGGACTGGACCGGCTGCGCATCCTGCCCGCCGATACGATAACGGGGCAGGGGACGTCGGTGGCGGCGGGCAAATATATTACCCGCCGGACCTATGTGGAGCTGATCACCGACGGGCAGGGCTATTCCGCGACCCGCGTGGAGTTCCAGATCACGCGCTGGCTATCGCTGCTGTCGAGCATTTCCACGCTTGGCCGGCAGAGCGTCAATATCCGTGTCTCGAAAGATTATTGAGCGGCTATTTGGGTGTGCGTGATCTGCGTCACAGCTTCGTCTCGAAAATCTGGTAAATATGGCCTTGCGACCCGAGGGGCTTCGGATTCGTTCCAAAGTCCTTTAACTGACCCGGCGGCATTTGTTCGCCGGGTCTGTTTTTTTGGGTTATACCGGGATTGATGGGGATGATTGGTTGGGAGGAGCCAGCCACACAAAAAGGCCCGGGATCGCTCCCGGGCCTTTCCGTTTGTCGGTCCTGCAGAATCAGGCGCTGTAGTACATGTCGAATTCGACCGGGCTGGGGGTCATTTCCCAGCGGGCGACGTCGGAATATTTCAGTTCGACATAGGCTTCGATCTGATCCTTGGTGAACACGTCGCCCTTCAGCAGGAACTCGTGATCCGTTTCCAGCGCCGTCAGCGCCTCGCGGAGCGAGCCGCAGACGGTGGGGACTTCGGCCAGTTCCTCGGGCGGCAGGTCGTACAGATTCTTGTCCATGGCTTCGCCCGGATGAATCTTGTTCTGGATGCCGTCGAGCCCCGCCATCAGCAGCGCCGAGTAGCAGAGGTACGGGTTCGCCATCGCGTCGGGGAAGCGGAACTCTACGCGCTTCGCCTTGGCGCCCGTGCCGTAGGGAATACGGCAGGAGGCCGAACGGTTGCGGCTGGAATAGGCCAGCAGAACCGGCGCTTCATAACCCGGCACCAGGCGCTTGTAGCTGTTGGTGGTGGGGTTGGTGAAGGCATTGAGTGCCTTGGCATGCTTGATGACGCCGCCGATGAAGTACAGGCACATGTCCGACAGGCCCGCATAGCCATTGCCGGCGAACAGGGGGTTGCCCTTGTCCCAGATGGAGATGTGGGTGTGCATGCCCGAGCCATTATCTTCCTTGATCGGCTTGGGCATGAAGGTCGCGGTCTTGCCATAGGCCTGGGCGACCATGTGCACGACATACTTGTAGATCTGCATGCGGTCGGCGGTGGTGACCAGCGTGCCGAAGGTCAGGCCAAGCTCATGCTGGGCCGAGGCGACTTCATGGTGGTGCTTGTCGCAGGGCAGGCCCATTTCGAGCATGGTCGAAACCATCTCGCCGCGAATGTCCATGCAGCTGTCCACCGGAGCGACCGGGAAATAGCCGCCCTTGGCGCGCGGACGGTGGCCGAGGTTGCCGCCTTCATAGGACTTGCCGGTGTTGGTCGGCAGTTCGATGTCGTCTATGGCGTAATAGCTGGTCGAATAGCTGTTTTCGAACTTCACGTCGTCGAACATGAAGAATTCGTCTTCCGGGCCGACATAGACGGTGTCGCCGATGCCAGTCGCCTGCAGATAAGCCTCGGCGCGCTTGGCGGTCGAACGGGGATCGCGGGCATAAAGCTCACCGGTGCCCGGCTCGACGATGTCGCAGAACAGGATCAGCATCGGCGTGGCGCTGAACGGATCGACATAGATAGCGTCGAGATCGGGCTTCAGGATCATGTCGGATTCGTTGATCGCCTTCCAGCCTTCGATCGACGAACCGTCGAACATGAAGCCGTCGGTCAGCTCATCTTCGCCGACAACGCCAGCGACCATGCTGAGGTGCTGCCATTTTCCCTTGGGATCGGTGAAGCGCAGATCGACCCACTCGATCTCCTTCTCTTCGATCATCTTCAGAACGTCTTTGGGCGTATTCGCCATTTGCTTACCTTCCTGGTTTGTGATGCTTTTGATGTGGAAAAAGCGGGTCGCGACCGGACCCGCCGTCATTCAAGAGGCGCGTTCCTCAGATCGCGTCTGAATTTCGTTCCCCGGTACGGATGCGAAGCGCGGTTTCGACCGGAACGACGAAAATCTTGCCATCGCCGATGCGGCCGGTCTGCGCGGCGGCGGCGATGGCTTCCACCACGCGCTCGGCCATGTCGTCCTCGACGACGACCTCCAGCTTCACCTTGGGCAGGAAATCGACGACATATTCAGCGCCGCGATAAAGCTCGGTATGCCCCTTCTGCCGCCCGAAGCCCTTCGCCTCCGTGACGGTTATGCCGGATACGCCCACTTCGTGCAGCGCTTCCTTGACCTCGTCCAGTTTGAACGGCTTGATGATGGCTTCGATCTTCTTCATTTCCGTCTTCATCCCCCAATAGCGGTAGCCCAAACGCAAGCAGGTCGCATATCGCCATTTTTTCAGACTCGCGCGTGCGGGCCGCACGCTGTTGCACAATCAATTAGCGTGCCAATTCGCGAATCGCCAGAAGAGCGTAAGCGGTTTTGCAAACTTTATGAAATTTGCCCAGTTTGAGGGCAATAATAAGGGGGTATGCACAATATTTGGGCAGGGTCGCAGGCTATCCCGGCGCCATTTTTGTTGCGGCGCGGGATGGGGCGGAGAGACTCGGGCGGCCGGTGCTCCTATGCTATTAACCATCGACGTTAACGAAAAGGCATGAGCTTTTGTGCTTTGTGGTAGCTGGCGGACGGGGTCACGGCAGCTTCTATTGGGGCGAGCCGGTTTTTGAGGTGCCCCGATGCGAGACGACCCCGATTTTGG
>CBHCMH010000301.1:0-3325 GCA_965974445.1 uncultured Rhizorhapis sp. | reverse complement strand
GCTCGTCCATCGTGGCGTCGCGGCCGACCTCGAAAGTCTCGTGAAAGACGATGCCGCCCTCGGCCAGACGATCGACGCGGCGCATGACGACATGCTTTTCCAGCTTGAAGCCGGGGATGCCATAGGTCAGCAGCCCGCCCATGCGGTCATGCCGGTCATAGACATGCACTTCATAGCCTGCCTTGCGCAGATATTCCGCGGTGGTGAGGCCCGCCGGCCCCGCGCCGATGACGCCGATCGACTGACAGCGATCCGCGCCGGGCACCAGCGGTTCGACCCAGCCCTCTTTCCAGGCCGTGTCGGTGATGAACTTTTCCACCGACCCGATGGTGACCGCGCCGTGGCCGGAAAATTCGATGACGCAATTGCCCTCGCACAGACGATCCTGCGGACAGATGCGGCCGCAGATCTCCGGCATGGTGGAGGTGGCGTTGGACAGTTCATAGGCCTCCCGCAGCCGCCCCTCGGCGGTGAGACGCAGCCAGTCCGGGATGTGGTTGTGCAGGGGACAATGAGTCGAGCAATAAGGCACCCCGCACTGCGAACAGCGCGAAGACTGCTCCTCCGCCTTTTCCAGCGGATAGCTGCGCGAAATTTCGCCGAAATCCGCCGCGCGCTCCGTGGCGGCGCGCTTGTCCGGATAAGCCTGTCCGGTGCCTACGAACTTCAGCATGGGGTCGTTGGCCATGTCTCGTCACTCCTTGATTGCGCGGGCGTATAACGCGGAAAGTCGCAGGAGTCACGGGAAATATCGAGTTTAGGTCAATAAAACTGACCTTAAATAGATCGGCCTGACTTGGTTTGTGAACGGGCTATTCATCTTCAGCAAAATAATAAGGCCGTATCGGACCTATTTTGCCAGGAGCCATACCAGCGCCACGCTGCCCACCACGATCCGGTACCAGGCGAAGGGCGCGAAACCGAATTTGCTGACGACGGCGATGAACCATTTGATGACGATGATCGCGACGATGAAGGACACGACGAAACCGATTGCGATGGCGAACCAGTCGTCCTGACCCAATGCCGCGCCGGACTGCAGAAGATCATAGCCGCTAGCCGCCAGCATCGTGGGCACCGCGAGGAAAAAGCTGAACTCCGCCGCCGTCTTGCGCTCGACGCCCAAGCTCAGCGCCCCCATGATCGTGGCGCCCGAACGGCTGACCCCCGGAATCATCGAAAGGCACTGAATTATCCCGATGCCGAGAGCCGTCTTCCAGCTCATGCCTTCAACCAGAAAAGTGTGCGGCTTCTTCACGGCGCGCTCTATCGCCAATATCGCGATGCCGCCAAGGATCAGGGCGATAGCGGTAATTTCCGGGGTTTCCAGCATAGCCTTCACCATCTTGTAGATAACAAGGCCGATAACCGCGGAGGGAAGGAAACCGAGCGCGATATTGCGGGTGAAGGCGAGGGCCGCGGGATTGGCGCGGCCCAGGCCCAAGAAAACCTCCCAGAAGCGCTTCCAGTAGAGCACCACCACCGCCAGGATCGCGCCAAGCTGAATGACGATTTCAAAGGTTCCGGACGCCTGTCCTTCAAAGCCAAGCAGTTCCCCGGCCAGAACGAGATGGCCGGTGGACGACACCGGAATGAACTCGGTCAGTCCTTCCACGATGCCCAGCAGGATGACCGTCAGAATGTCGTTATCCATTCAGATGTCCTTGGATCTGTTGTGGTCCCGAAGTGGAGGGAGGTGGAGGTCTGGTACAGCGTGTCTGGACTTCGCCGGACACAAACGGAATTGCTGTTCAGGCTGATGCCCTGCTCGCGAACCGGCCATGCTTGCGGTACTGGACCAGCCAGGCCGGCGCCACGGCGGCCATGGGCGTGGGATCGATCCCGAACGCGGACAGCCCTTTCGCTCCCGCCGATACGACATTGTCGCTTTGCAGCATCTTCCACTGATCGGAGGTGATGGGCGCGCCGGGCATCCACCCGGTCAGGCTGGCGAGCAGATCGGCCGCAGCATCCGGAACCGTCAGGAACTGCCGGTGCCGGTTGATCGTCCGGGCGATCCAGTGGTTGATCTCCGCCATGGTCATGACTTCCGGCCCGCCAAGCTCAAAGGTCTTGCCGCCATATTTGCCGGGGTCGAGCGCGGCCCGTGCGATCGCCTTGCCCACGTCGGCGACATAGGCGGGCTGGAACCGGGTGTTGCCGCCGATGACGGGAACGACCGGCGCGTTGCGGATCAACTGGGCGAAACGGTTGGTGAACTGATCCTCCGGACCAAAAAGGATGGAGGGGCGGATGACGGCCGCGCCCGGAAACGCGGCCTTGACCGCTTCCTCCCCCTGTCCTTTCGTGCGGCCATATTCGGAATCGCTCCCCGGGTCGGCGCCGATGGCCGAAATATGGACGAGCGCATTCGCGCCGGCGGCTGCGGCAGCCCGCGCGACATTGCCCGCGCCTTCGACATGGACCTTGTAGAATGCGCCTTTCAGGATGCCCACCAGGTTGATGACGGCATCGGCCCCCTCGACGGCGCGGGCAAGCGTCGCGGGCCTGGTCACATCGGCAGCGACCATCTGGACCTGACCCAGACCGCCCAGCGGCCGGATGTGCATGGCGTTCGAGGGGTTCCGCTCGGCGATACGCAGGCGGACGCCGGCTTCCAGCAGTTCCTGAGCAACATACCGGCCCAGAAAGCCGCCACCGCCGAAAAGTGTCACCAGCCTGTTCCGCATGTCGCTCACGCGCTCCTTTAGATTCCGGTCCGAGATTCGGTTTGAGCCAGCTCGAATGGGCTCGAAGCGCCCCATTGCATCAGGTCCGGTGATATTGACAACCGCAAAGACGCGCAATGAATCAAATTTCGGGCCATGGGCGATTGACAAAGGGTACCACCCCCCGCTAATCGCCGCGGCCTACCCCGTGCCCAGATGGCGGAATTGGTAGACGCACCAGCTTCAGGTGCTGGCGGTCGCAAGGCCGTGGAGGTTCGAGTCCTCTTCTGGGCACCACTACTGGCTCTGGCAATGTCCAGAGACGTCCAGTAAGCGGCTGGTTTTACAGCATTTCTTGACCGAGAATCGCCAGACACCGTCCGGCGAAATCCGGCTAAGGGCAACAGCAGCGACCACAAATTGTTGCTCTTTTTGTTGCCCTCGGATCGACCCGGCTTTGCTGGGAAAACGACCATGCTGACCTACATCCAAATCAATGCCGCCAAGCCGAGAGCGAAGGCTTGGAACCTTTCCGATTCCCAAGGCCTCTATCTCATCATCCAGCCCAACGGCTCGAAGCTATGGGGCTTCAACGACCGCTTTCTGGACAAACAGAAGAAGCTTCATCTCGGTGGGTGGTCAACCATCAGCCTCGT
>CBHCMH010000300.1:0-3343 GCA_965974445.1 uncultured Rhizorhapis sp. | reverse complement strand
CGGCCTCTGGAAGGGCAAGCCCGTCAAGGCATTGACCGAGGGCAAGCGCAAGACCGGCGGCCGCAACAACAAGGGCCATGTGACGTCGCGCGGCATCGCGGGCGGCCACAAGCAGCGCTATCGCTTCATCGATTTCAAGCGCCGCAAGTGGGACATGGAAGCAACCGTGGAACGGATCGAATATGATCCCAACCGCACCGCGTTCATCGCGCTTCTGAAATATGAAGATGGCGAGCTCAACTACATCATCGCGCCGCAGCGTCTGGCTGTGGGCGACAAGGTGATCGCCGGCAAGAAGACCGACGTGAAGCCGGGCAATGCGATGGAACTGAGCCAGATGCCGGTCGGCACCATCATCCACAATGTGGAGATGAAGCCGGGCAAGGGCGGTCAGATCGCACGGTCGGCAGGCACCTATGTCCAGCTGGTCGGCCGTGATCGCGGCCTGGTCATCGTTCGCCTGAACTCGGGCGAGCAGCGCTACATTCGCGGTGAGTGCATGGGCACGGTCGGCGCCGTCAGCAATCCTGACAACGCGAACACCAACCTTGCCAAGGCTGGCCGCAATCGCTGGCTCGGCCGTCGTCCGCTGACGCGCGGCGTTGCCAAGAACCCGGTCGATCACCCGCATGGCGGTGGTGAAGGCCGCACCTCGGGCGGCCGTCATCCGGTGACCCCATGGGGCAAGCCGACCAAGGGTGCGCGCACCCGCAACAACAAGTCGACCGACAAGATGATCATCCGGTCGCGTCATGCGAAGAAGAAGAGGTAAGCGATGGCTCGTTCCGTCTGGAAAGGTCCCTTCGTGGACCTGCATCTGCTGAAGAAAGCGGAAACCGCACAGGAATCCGGCGGCCGTGCGCCGATCAAGACCTGGTCGCGCCGCTCCACCATTCTTCCGCAATTCGTTGGCCTGACGTTCAACGTCTATAACGGCCGCAAGCATGTTCCCGTTTCGGTGAACGAAGACATGGTCGGTCACAAGCTGGGTGAATTCGCGCCGACGCGCTACTTCCCCGGACACGCCGCCGACAAGAAGGGCAAGCGCTAATGGGCAAGGCAGCAGCTCCCCGTCGGGTGGCCGACAATGAAGCGCTGGCGGTTGGCACCTCCATCCGTGGCAGCGCGCAGAAGCTCAACCTGGTGGCCGCGCTCATCCGTGGCCGCAAGGTCGAGGACGCGATGAATATCCTCGCCTTCTCCAAGAAGGCGATGGCGGTTGACGTGCGCAAGGTGCTGGCTTCGGCCGTCGCCAATGCTGAAAACAACCATAATCTGGATGTGGACGCGCTAGTCGTGACGGAAGCCTCGGTCGGCAAGGCGCTGACCATGAAGCGTTTCCACACACGCGGCCGTGGCAAGTCGACCCGCATTCTGAAGCCGTTCAGCCGGGTCCGCATCGTCGTCCGCGAACAGCAAGAAGAAGAGGCGTAAGTCATGGGTCACAAGAGCAATCCGATCGGGCTTCGCCTGCAGATCAACCGGACCTGGGACAGCCGCTGGTACGCGGAAGGCCAGGATTATGGCCGTCTGCTGCTGGAAGATCTCAAGATCCGCCAGTATGTGATGAAGAATCTGCCGCAGGCCGCCGTCTCCAAGGTGGTGATCGAGCGTCCGGCCAAGCTTTGCCGCGTCAGCATCTATGCCGCGCGTCCGGGCGTCATCATCGGCAAGAAGGGCGCGGACATTGAAAAGCTGCGCCGCAAGCTGGGTCAGTTCACCTCCAGCGATGTGAGCCTGAACATCGTCGAAATCCGCAAGCCGGAAATCGACTCCAAGCTCGTCGCGCAGGGCGTTGCCGATCAGCTTGAACGCCGTGTCGCCTTCCGCCGCGCCATGAAGCGCGCGGTGCAGTCGGCTCTGCGTCTGGGCGCCGAGGGCATCAAGATCACCTGTGGCGGCCGTCTTGGCGGCGCGGAAATCGCGCGCGTCGAATGGTATCGCGAAGGCCGCGTGCCTTTGCACACGCTGCGCGGCAACATCGACTATGCCGAGGCTGAGGCCCACACCGCTTACGGCGTGTGCGGCGTCAAGGTGTGGATTTTCAAGGGCGAGATTCTGGGCCACGATCCGATGGCGCAGGACCGGCTGATGATGGAAGCGCAAACATCGGGGGTCCGGCCGGCGCGATAAGGGGTAAGCCCCAAAGCGTCGCCTGATCGGCCGAACCAACGGTGTCAGAAGGTAACAAGACATGCTGCAACCTAAGAAAATGAAGTTCCGCAAGGCCTTCAAGGGCCGGATCAAGGGCGATGCGCCCGGCGGAACGGCGCTGAACTTCGGTTCCTATGGCCTGAAAGCCATGGAGCCCGAGCGGATCACCGCGCGTCAGATCGAAGCGGCTCGCCGTGCGATCACCCGTCACATCCGCCGTCAGGGCCGTTTGTGGATCCGCGTCTTCCCCGACGTTCCGGTGTCGAAAAAGCCTGCCGAAGTCCGCCAGGGCAAGGGCAAGGGTTCGGTCGAATATTGGGCCGCCCGCGTAAAGCCCGGCCGTATCCTGTTTGAACTGGATGGCGTTCCCGGTCCGCTTGCCGCAGAGGCATTCGAACGCGCAGCGATGAAGCTGCCGATCAAGACCAAGGTCGTGGCGCGTCTCGGCGACACGTCGCATCTGGGAGCATAAATATGGCCAAGATTGCCGACCTCAAGGTGAAAACCGACGATCAGCTGGGCGAACAGCTGGGCGAGCTGAAGCGGGAGCAGTTCAACCTGCGTTTCCAGGCCGCGACCAACCAGCTCGAAAAGCCGAGCCGCATGCGTGAGGTGCGCCGCACCATCGCGCAGATCAAAACCCTTCAGAACGAGCGCGCGAGCGCCGCTGAAGCGAAGTAAGGAGACGACCATGCCCAAGCGCGTGCTGACGGGAACGGTTGTTTCCGACAAGACCGACAAGACCGTGGTGGTGAAGGTGGAGCGTAAGGTGAAGCACCCGCTCTACGGCAAGATCATCCGCCGGTCGAAAAAGTATCATGCCCATGACGCGGAGAATGCGTTCAAGGAAGGCGAAACCGTACGGATCGAGGAAACCGCGCCCATTTCCAAGCTGAAGAGCTGGAAGGTCGTCGAGCGCGTCGATACGCACAAGGCGCCGGAAAAAGCGGCGGGCTGAATAAAAGCTAACGGAACTCCCGGGCCAATAATCGCAAGATCGCCCGGAAAGCCAATTGAGAAGGAACCGGATCAATGATCCAGATGCAGTCAAATCTTGATGTCGCTGACAACAGCGGCGCCAAGCGCGTCCAGTGCATCAAGGTGCTGGGCGGGTCGAAGCGGCTTGTAGCCGGCGTCGGCGAAATAATCGTCTTGTCGGTGAAGGAATCTGCCCCCCGCGGCCGCGTGA
>CBHCMH010000299.1:0-3346 GCA_965974445.1 uncultured Rhizorhapis sp. | reverse complement strand
CCATCGCGCCCCAACGCAGGGCGGGCAGCTTCGCCTCATCCTCCGGCGAATCGCCTATCACAGCGTTGATGAGCAAAATCGCCGCCACCACGGTGGACAGCAATATGGGCGTCGTCGCCCGCGTTGCGTCCCAAAGCGGCTCCAGCCCGGTAAAGGGCAACGCCAGGACGAACAGCAGCAGCCCCGCCCCCAGAACAGGCGCAAGCACGGACAGCACCGTCATGCCGACCCGCTGCAAGGTCGCCAATATCCGCTCCCGGTCGCGCATCAGGCCCACCCCGCACCCCAGCGACCCGCCGATCAGTATCGCCATGAACCATTCCTCGCGCATCGCGTCGCGCAGCAGGTCGATGCCGATCAACTGGAACAATTCCGAAAGCAGGTAACAGAGCAGCAGGACGATCCCGCAGAAAGCCCAGGCGAGAACCCACAGCACTACATTGGTCCAGGCGTGATCGTGAACGGCGGCATAGGGAAGGGCGGACCGCCACTGCAAGGCCCCCACCTGCCCCTCGCGCCAGGCCTGAAACAGCGGCGCGGCGATGGCGACGGTGATGGCCGCGCATAGCAGCCGCCAGCCATTGGCCGCGTCCCAATCGTCCGGCCCTCCGTTCCAGTAGATGACGGAGGACACGACCAGACCGGCAACGAGCGCGAAAATCAAAGTGGAAAGCCAACGGCCGCGTTCCAGCGTAAAGCCGATGGTGGCAGCGGCAGTCCCGATGAAGGTGGCAAGCGCCAGCCGCAGGCTTCCCGGCGGCTCCGCGGGCGCTCCCTCGGTCAGCAAATGAACGATCAGGCCGGCCGCCGCTCCAACCGCCAGAAGCAGCCATGTTCGAAAAGCCCAGCCGGGCTGGTCATCCATTTCCCTCATCATGCCCGCTCCGTTTATGTTGTCGTCTTTCCTGCAGCATTCCCGGCGAACCTATTGCCAATGCGGCCCACTTGCATGCACAAACTGCATTTTCACCTTCGGGAATTGCATTTGCGTCCCGCCAGCATCCTGTTGCACATCACCCTCGGAGAGCCTCTTGGCCCGCAAATTCCTCTATGTTGTAGCGATATTGACCATGCTTGCTGTGGCCGCGGCCTTTGTCTATCGCATTTGGGGGGAGCAGTTGATGACGGCCGCCATGGTGCCGTCCGTCGAATATGAGCCGCTGCAATCCATCGAACCCAACGCCTATGCATCGGCCGATATGTGGTATGCCCGGCCCGACATCGTTCAGGACAATCCGGCGCTATGGACGCCGGAGGGCGAGACGGTGGACAATCCCGGTCCAGCCTCGGTTTTCTATATTCACCCGACCTCCTATCTGGAGCGGACCCACTGGAATGCCCCGCTTGACGACCCTGAGTCCGCCGATCGGGCGCGGCTGTTCGTCCGCGGCCAGGCCAGCGCCTTCAATGCCGCAGGCGACATCTGGGCGCCCCGCTACCGGCAGGCGACATTCGGTGCGTTCCTGACTGGCAAGCGCGAGGCGCGGCTGGCGCTGGATGCGGCCTATGCGGACGTGCTGACCGCCTTCAACTATTTTCTGGAACATAATCCCGGCCAGCCCCTGATCCTCGCAGCGCACAGTCAGGGTTCACTGCACCTTTTGCGGCTGTTGCGGGAACGGGTGGCCGGAACGCCACTTACCTCCCGAATCGTGGCGGTGTACGTCGTCGGATGGCCCATATCGATCGAAAACGACCTGCCGGCCCTCGGCCTCCCCGCCTGCCAGAAAAGGGGGCAATCCGGCTGTATATTGAGCTGGCAGAGCTTTGCCGAACCGGCCGATCCGGGAACGGTCCAGACCGCCTTCGACGCCAGCACGGGCTTTAACGGCAAGCCGCGAAAGGGCACGCGGATACTCTGCATCAATCCGCTGACCGGCGTCCCCGACAGCGCCGCTGCCGCCAGCCGCAACCTGGGCACCATGAAGCCCGACGAAGCAATGGAGAATGCGGAAATCGTCCGCTCCGCCGTGTCCGCGCGCTGCGACCGGAACGGCTATCTGCTGATCGGCGATCCGCCGGATCTCGGCCCCTATGTGCTGCCCGGCAATAACTACCATGTCTATGATTATGCGCTCTTCTGGGCCAATATCCGGGCTGATGTCACTGAAAGGCTGAAGACATATCTGGAGCATTGATCACGGCCGACAGGGCCGAATTCCGCACCGCCCTGCCCTCTGGCGGGCGGCTCATCGGGCTCGACGTCGGCACGAAAACGATCGGGCTAGCCCTGTGCGACGCAGGCTGGTCCATCGCCAGCCCGGCGCACACCATTTCGCGCACGAAATTTACCAAAGACAAGGCCGCGCTCACCAAATTCATCGGGGAACAGCAGGTAAGGGGCATCGTCATCGGCCTGCCCTTCAACCTGGACGGCAGCGAATCGCCCCGCAGCCAGTCCAGCCGCGCCTTCGCACGCAACATCGCCGACCTTGATCTGCCGATCCTGCTTTGGGACGAACGCTGGTCGACGCAGGCCGTCACCCGCACGCTGATCGACGCCGACGCGAGCCGCGCGCGGCGAAGCGAACTGGTCGACAAGCTGGCGGCCAGCTACATCCTGCAGGGCGCGATTGACGGCTTGTGTGGAGGGTGAGGGATTGGGGGTGGCCTACCTCCATGAAAATAGCGTCACCTTGAACTCGTTTCAGGGTCCATTTCTCCTCCCGCACCGCCGCTTCCGGAGGCGCGATGGATGCTGAAACAAGTTCAACATGACGGAACGGGAAGGTCCCATACACCCACCCACCCCCACCCTCCCCCGCGATCAGCACTTGAGCTTGCCGCCCCGCTGGAATAAGCCCGGCAGCCATGCAGCCATCCTCGCCAAGCAAAGCAAGCAAGACCGGATTGACCGGCCGGGACAATTTCCCGCACCGGCATCTGTTGGGCATGGAAACGCTTCAGCCCTGGGAAATCCGCTTCCTGCTGGACGAGGCCGAAAACTGGGTCGCGCTCAACCGCCGTTCGGCCAAGCATGATGACCGGCTGGCGGGCCTCACACAGATGAACGCCTTTTTCGAAAACAGCACCCGGACCTTGCTGTCCTTCGAGGTTGCGGGAAAGCGGCTGGGCGCGGATGTCGTCAACATGCACGCAGCGCAGTCGAGCGTCAAAAAGGGCGAAACGCTGATCGACACGGCGGTGACGCTGAACGCCATGCGCGCCGACGTGATCGTGATCCGCCATCAAAGCTCGGGCGCGGTGCAGCTGATCGCCGACAAGGTCGATTGTCCGGTGCTGAACGCCGGCGACGGCCGCCATGAACATCCGACGCAGGCCTTGCTCGACGCCCTTACCATCCGCCGCCGCAAGGGCCGGATCGAGGGGCTGACGGTCGCGATCT
>CBHCMH010000298.1:0-3350 GCA_965974445.1 uncultured Rhizorhapis sp. | reverse complement strand
GGTTGTTTCATGAAAAACTGTCTCGTGGTCGATGATTCCAAGGTGATACGCAAGGTCGCCCGGCATATATTGGAATCGCTCCAGATTTCCGTGTCGGAGGCTTGCGACGGCCGCGATGCATTGACCCAGTGCGAGACGTCGGTCCCCGATGTCGTGCTGCTGGACTGGAACATGCCGGTGATGAGCGGCATGGAGTTTCTCCAGGCCTTGAGGCAGCTCAAGATGCAGGCCCGGCCCAAGGTCATCTTCTGCACCACCGAAAACGGCATCGGCCATATCAAGGCCGCCGTGGAGGCCGGGGCCGACGAATATGTCATGAAACCATTCGACAGGGACACGCTCGAAAGCAAATTGCAGATCGTCGGCGTCATCTAAGCTAGACAGGGCCCGCGCCGATGCCTCCTCCCGTCAAAAGCATTGCCCGTTGCGCGACCGCCGCTGAGCGCCGCATCCGTCTGTTGATCGTGGACGATTCGGTCGTGGCGCGCAGCGTGCTGGAACGTATCGTCAGCCAGGACAGCCGGTTCGAGCTATGCGAAAAACTGGCCAGTGCGGCGGACGCGCTAACCTATCTTGCCACTCATCAGGTCGATGTCATCATGCTGGACATCGAAATGCCAGGGCAAAGCGGCCTGGCGGCGCTTCCGGAAATCCTCCAGAAGGGCGGAAATGCGAAGGTCATTATCCTGTCCTCTAACTGCGACGCAGGCAGCGCGGTGGCGGTCGAGGCCCTCGCCATGGGCGCCAGCGACATCATGTCGAAGCCGGGGCGCAGCGTTTTCAACGGACAGTTTCCCGAAATATTGATCGAACGCCTCTTGCGCCTGGGCACGCAGGCCAGTTGGCAGACTATGAGCGAGCGATCGCCGCCGATCGATTTGCGGCGGACGAATGTACGGGCGCCGATGGCCTGCCTGGGGGTGGGAGCATCGACCGGCGGCATTCATGCCCTTGGCCAGTTGTTCGAAGGGCTGGGCGCGGGTCTGAATGTCCCGATCCTGCTGACCCAGCATCTGCCCCCCAGCTTCATTCCCTATTTCGCCGTGCAGCTCAGCCGCATGACGCCAATGCAGGTCAAAATCGCCGAAGACGGCGATGTGCTGCTTCCCAACCATGTTTACATCGCGCCGGGCGAAGCCAATCTAACCTGCCGGGCGCGGCCGGATGGCCGGGTTGTCGTGGTGCTGGACCCGGAACGGAAGCCCTTTGCCAGTATGCCCGGCGTTGATCCCATGTTTGCATCCATGGCGGATGCCTATGGCGTTGGGGCCGTGGCCGTGGTGCTGACGGGCATGGGCCGCGACGGTACGGAAGGTGCGGCGCGCATTGCCGAAGCCGGCGGGTGGATCATAGCGCAGGATGCAGAAACCAGCGTTGTGTGGGGCATGCCGGGTTCCGTGGCGCGGGCGGGGCTAGCCAGTGCCACTCTTCCGCCGGCGCAAATGGGCGCCTATCTGCTCAGCCAGATGGCGAAAGCCGCGTGAGCGCCACTGAATTCACCGGCGCCATGCGCGTTCTTGCCGGGCTGCTTGAGGCGCGTACGGGGCAGCAATTGGCCACGAACCGGATGTGGCGGATCGAAACGGCGCTGAAGCCGCTGCTGCGCATGCATGGCATGGCGACGCTTGAAGAATTGGTGAGCCGCCTGCTTTCCGGAGATGAGCGCCAGCTGCTCGACGCCGCGGTCGATGCGATGCTCAACAATGAAAGTTCCTTTTTTCGCGATCTTTCGACCTTCGGCATGATCGAACGCGAATTGATGCCCTATCTGACATCTATTGGAAAACGCTCGATTCGCATCTGGTGTGCGGGTTGTTCCACGGGGCAGGAGGCGCTGTCCTTGGCTATGCTGATCCGCAAGAATCCCGACTATCTGGCCGGGTGCAGGATCCAGATATTCGCCACGGACATATCATCTTCGGCCATTGCCCGCGCCAAATCAGGCATTTACACCCAGATGGAGGTGCAAAGGGGTCTTGGCATCAACGACCTGCTCCGCTGGTTCGAGCCTGTGGGCGATGACTGGCAGGCGAGCCGCGAACTGCTCGACCTTATCGATTACCGGGTGGACAATCTGCTCGAACCGCTGCTGCCGGTAAATGCCTTCGACCTTATATTGTGCCGCAATGTCCTCCTTTATTTTTCCGCTGACCTGAGGCGCAAGGTGTTCGACAATCTGGCGCATTATGGCGCGCAGGATGGTCATCTGATTCTGGGCGCCGGTGAGACTGTCATGGGCCAGACCGACGATTTCGTGGCCAGCCGCACGTTTCGCGGCAGCTACGAACGCCCAGCCGCCCGCCCCGAACAGGCGCCATCCCGCGCCGCGGGGTATCGCTAAGGCACCTGTCTCAGCCGATGTCCCAATAGGGCTACCCGCAGCCGTCGCGTCCTGTATAGGAAGGGAAGGCATGGTGATTGGCGGACATTGACAGATGACTGAACGGGCAGGATCGTCGCCAGCCGGGTTTTCTCCCAACGACCTTGTCGCCATCCTGCTCATCAATGTCACCTGGGGGCTTAACATCGTCGCGGTGAAGCTGTCGGTGGACATCATCGCGCCCTTTGCCGCCGCATTCCTTCGCCAAATGCTGGTTTTCCTCGTCTGCCTACCCTGGTTGCGGATTGTGCCGGGCAAGATGGCGATTTTGCTGACGCTCGGCGCTTTGGGGGGCGCCTTCTTCTTCGTTCCTCTCAATATGGCGCTATCGATGGCCGACAATCCTGCTTCGATCGCGATCGCCGGGCAGTTGGGGGCGCCTTTCGCCCTGATCCTGTCGATCATCTTCCTTGGCGACCGCATCGGCCTGCCCCGGCTTGCCGGTATCGTCATGGCCTTTGCCGGGGTGGCCCTGCTGGCCTTCGATCCGGGGGCGGCGGACGATCTGCCGGCCCTGGCGCTGACAGCATTGGCTTCGCTCTTCTGGTCGATCAGTTCGCTGCTTCAGCGGCAGCTTGCCGGGGTGCCGGTGCCGGTGCTTTATGCCTGGATCGGCCTGATGGGGTCGGTCATCCTTGCGCCGGTGGCGATGATATTTGAGCCGCAGGCGATGGCCAATCTTTCCGATGTCCCAGCCGTTGCTTGGGCCGCCGTGGCCTTTTCCGGCCTGTGTTCGACGCTGATCGGGCAGGGTGGCATGGCCTGGCTGCTTCAGCGCCACACGATCAGCGCGGTAATCCCTTTCACTCTGCTTGCTCCCGTCGTATCGGTGATCGCCCTATCGCTGTTTTTCGGGACGCCGGTGACGGGCATGGTGATATTGGGCGGAATTTTCGTGTTGGGCGGGGTGGCGATCGTCACCATCCGGACGGCGGCGAAGACAGAGGAGTTCGAGGGAACCCGATGATAG
>CBHCMH010000297.1:0-3372 GCA_965974445.1 uncultured Rhizorhapis sp. | reverse complement strand
TTGAGGTGCCGGCCTCCCTGGCAGTTGGGCGCCGACCTCGGGCTAACGAGGATTCCGTCGGCGCCTCGGGCTCTTCCCCCGTGTCGCTACCCGTCACGATCACGGCTTCATTCACGTCGCGGCAACGATGATTTGGTTATGCTGATGTCGATTCGGCCTAGCATAGAGCTGCCATTACAATTATGTGGGACAACTGAAGCACAACTGAAGCCAAATGGGCGCGAAATGGATAGCTGGGACGGGATAGAGGAATTCGTGGCGGTGGGCCGATCTGGCTCCTTCATTGCCGGAGCTGCTGCGCTTGGCGTGTCGCGCACGCACATGAGCCGCGCCGTCGCCCGGCTGGAAGATCGGCTCGGGGCACGGCTGCTGCACCGCACCACTCGTGCGGTAATGTTGTCTCCTACTGGACGGACTTTCTTCGACCATTGCGTTCGCCTGGTACGCGAGAGAGACGAAGCCGTTGCCCTCGTGCGCGATCAGGGCGAGCCGCGGGGCGATTTGCGGCTCACCTGCTGCCTTGCACTGGGCGAGCGCTTCATCGCCCCCATTGCACGACGATTTGCCATGCAGCACCGCCAGCTGACCGTTTACCTCGATGTGACGAACCGCGTGGTTGATCTGGTCGCCGAGAGTTGCGACCTCGGGATTCGCACGGGCAATCTCCCATCCTCCAATCTGGTTGCGGCAAAGATTGCCTCACGGCAGTCCCGTACCTGTGCCGCCCCAGCCTATCTGGCGCGCAAGGGAAGACCTGAAAAGATCGCTGACCTGGACGAGCACGATTGCTTGATCGAAAGCACATTGCAGTGGCACTTTTCCGACAACGGCGACGAAGTACTATACCGCCCGCGGCCCGTCTGGAGCTGTAACAATGGCCATGCAGTCCTGGCGGCAGCGCTGGACGGCATGGGCATCTGCCAGTTGCCCAACTTTTACCTCAATGACGCCGTTCAATCGGGCCAAATGGTGCCCATTCTCGAAGAGTTCGAACCTCCGGAAGAGCCGATCTGGGCAGTCTATCCCGACAAACGTCACCTTTCTCCAAAGGTACAGCGTTTTGTCTCCGTATTAAAAGAAGATCTGCCCAAAGTCATGGCACGTCCTGATTGACTATTTGGGTTCTGTCAGGCTTTGATGGCATTACCTCTCCTGTGTGGATTGTTGCAGACTCACCTTGGCATATCGATGCCGTCGGGGGGGGCGGTCACATCATCAAGCCTTCAAGAAGGTGGGGGCGGGGTCTCGCGCTTCCGCCTTGCGCTGCGGCTGGAGCGGCCCGCGGTTCCCCTGTTCGAGCTATGGCCAGCGCGTTTCGAGCATGAAGGTCCGGATATTTGTCCCATGGCTTTCGAACCAACGTTCGACGCGGCGGACGGACATCGCTAATCTGCGTGCAATATAATTAATTACGCGGTGTCCAAAAACCCCGGTGTCACAGCGACGCAGCGAGACATCCGGGGCCGCATCGTTCCGACACAGGTCGTCGCCAGCGGCACGGACGCCGTCATCACCGGCGATCTGACGCTTGAAGGTAGACCTTGCCATCAATGCGGCGTTCGCGGTCGAAAAGGCGTTGCCACGCGCGCGGGCGGCGCGTACTGCCCGCCACCACGTAAAAATGGGAGCGTATGTGAAAAAGATCGGGTTCCTTTCCTTCGGCCACTGGTCCGACGCCGCCTTTTCGGAGACCCGCACAGCATCGGATGTCCTGCATCAATCGATCGACCTCGCGGTCGCCGCGGAGGAGCTGGGGATCGACGGTGCCTATTTTCGCGTGCATCACTTCGCGCGCCAGCTCGCCTCGCCCTTTCCGCTGCTGGCGGCCGTCGGCGCTCGCACGAAACGCATCGAGATCGGCACCGGCGTCATAGACATGCGGTATGAAAACCCCCTCTACATGGTCGAAGATGCCGGGGCGGCGGACCTCATCGCCGGCGGGCGGCTACAGCTTGGCATCAGCCGCGGATCGCCGGAACAGGTGATCGATGGATGGCGCCATTTTGGCTATGCGCCGGCTCAAGGCGAAAGCGGCTCCGACATGGGGCGGCGGCATGGCGAGGTATTCCTCAGATTGCTCAAGGGCGAGGGTTTTGCCGAGCCCAACCCACGCCCGATGTTTCCCAATCCGCCCGGCAAGCTACGACTCGAGCCACATTCGGCAGGGCTGCGCGACCGGATCTGGTGGGGTTCGGCATCGAACGCAACGGCGGAATGGGCAGCGCGCATGGGCATGAACCTGCAAAGCTCGACGCTCAAGGCCGACGAGACCGGCGAACCCTTTCACATTCAGCAGGCCAGGCAGATAAGAGCCTACCGCGAAGCCTGGGCTGCCGCCGGTCATGATCGCCAACCAAGGGTGTCCGTGTCGCGCTCGATCTTCGCGCTCGTTGACGAACGCGACAGGCTTTATTTCGGACGGGACGATAGCACAGATCAAATCGGCGTGATCGACAATATGCGCACGGTTTTCGGTCGATCCTATGCCGCCGAACCCGACAGGCTGATCGAACAATTACGTGAGGACGAAGCCATTGCCGAGGCGGACACCCTGTTGCTGACGGTGCCTAACCAGCTTGGGGTAGCCTATAATGTCCATGTGCTCGAGGCTATCCTCACCCATGTCGCGCCCGCGCTGGGCTGGCGCTGATCGGGCACGCGCTGATGCGGCGTGTATCAGGTCAACGTTCGACGACTATTGATTGCCGGCCCAAGCTCGTGCACCAGGCAATTCACGACTTGCTGGACCTTCTGCGACAGATGGCGACGCTGCGGATAGACCGCCCAGATCGGCTCGTCATTGGGTTGCAGATCATCGAAAAGCAATTCCACCATGCCATGCTTGAGATAGGGCAAGACGTAGAAGTCAGGTAACTGGCAAATGCCCAGACCCGAAACACAGGCTTCCATCACGGCATGGCCGCTATTGCACCTGAAGCGCCCTCTGGGCCGATGAATGATTTCACGTTCGCTGACCTTGAAATGCCATGTCGCCGCCGTACCGGCGATGCATTCGTGGGACGTCAAGTCCTCGATACGCTTCGGGCGTCCTGCAGATGCAAGATAATTTGGCGCGGCGCAGGTGTAGAGGCTTCGAGACGCAACCTGGGTCGCTATCAGACGAGTGTCACTTACCGAACCTGTTCTGATCGCCAGATCAAACCCTTCGCCGACAAGATCTATGACACGATTGGACAGCTCGATGATCACGTTCAGCTTGGGATGCTGCATGGCAAAGCGCCGGATGATCGGCGCCACGAACCGCTCGCCCAGCGCAGTCGAACATGTTACGCGCAGGTCGCCCAACAGGTCGCTGCGGTCTCCGACCAGTGCAATGGCCTCATCCCTGTCCTGAGCAATGCGCTCACACCG
>CBHCMH010000296.1:0-3378 GCA_965974445.1 uncultured Rhizorhapis sp. | reverse complement strand
GTCTTGCCATATTCGCGGGAATCGGCGGGGATGAACACCGCGTCAAAGTCGTTCTTCGCGTCCGAATACCAACCGCGCAGGTCCAGCGAGATAGCGTCCGTCAGGGTGACGACGACCTTGCCATTCGCGCTGAAATTGCGATAGCCGTCCTTCTCCGTCCCTCCGCGATCTTCATTCAGGGTCGAAATGCCGTCGGTGCGGAAATAGCCCGCGCCGAGGCTGGCGGCGACCGGGCCGAACTTGCCCGAGACGTTGCCGACTGTCTGAACCGTATCCCGATAGCCATATTCGGCACGGGCGTTGACTGCGATCTCCTCGGTCGGCTCGCGGGTGATCATGTTGACGACGCCGCCGATTGCCTGGCTGCCCCAGAGGACGGATTGAGAGCCGCGCACGACCTCGATCCGCTCGATATTACCGGTGAGAAGATCGGCGAAGCTGAAGCCGCCACCGGGGGCGGAGGGATCGTTGAGCTTCACGCCGTCGATGAGCGCGACCGTATGGTCGCTATCCGCGCCCCGGATGTTGACATTGGTCGTCGATCCAATGCCGCCATTGCGGGTGAAGGTGACGCCAGGCACGTTGCGGAGCAGATCGACGACCGCGACCGCCTGGCGCGTTTCAATATCTTCTTGGGTAATGACCGTGATCGACTGGCCGATTTCCGAGAGCGGCTTTTCAGCGCGGGTAGCGGTGACGACGATATGTTCTCCGTCATCGGCCAGCGCGGGCGTGGGAGCGATGGCGGCGGCAGTGAGCAGCAAACAGGTGGAAAAACGCATAAATTCCCTCTTTCAACAACTTAAAAGAGGCCGTGCGCGGATGGTTTGTTGGCTCTTTTCCGCGCGCAGCCCGACTCTGTCGTCACGCGAGGAAATTCCTCGATCGCCCGGCACACCCCGTCCACGCGATGGATCGACTGCGTCAGGCAGGTCTCCTGGCTCCCGGGTCATCACCCGCGCCTCGCCTTCCCGGATCAACTCCAGTGGCATGAGAGACGCGAATTCGCCGGTCACAGTTGCGGGGGCAGCCCCGGATGGTGGACCTCTCCGTCCACTTCCGGGTTCCCTTTTCATCCCATCTCTGGGAACCTGTCGCGACGCGCCTCTTAATCAGGCGTGGCGGCAAGGGCAAGCGTGAAGAGAGACATGGGCAGGACGACATTGATTCTGGGCGGCGCGCGATCGGGGAAAAGCCGGTTTGCGCAAGCATTGGCGGAGCAGAGCGAGGGACGGCTGGTCTATGTGGCCACGGCGGGGGCTTATGACGCGGAGATGGAAGAGCGGATCGAACGGCACCGGGGCGACCGGGGTGAGCGGTGGGAAACGGTGGAGGAGCAATATGATCTGGCCGGGGTGATTGCCCGCCATTCCGGCTCGGATAGAACAGTGCTGGTCGATTGCCTGACCTTATGGCTCAGCAATCTGATGCTGCGCGAGCAGGATGTGGCGCGGGCGCTGGACGGGGTGATCGCCGCGCTCGATGCATGCGACGGGCATGTCATCCTGGTCTCGAATGAGGTGGGCTCGGGGATTGTGCCGGAAACCCCGCTGGGCCGGGCGTTCCGGGACGAGGCGGGGCGGTTCAATCAGCGGGTCGCGGCGCAGGCGGATACCGTGGCTCTGGTGGTGGCCGGGTTGCCTTTGTGGTTGAAGGGCGCGCGGTGATTTGGTTGGTAGGTTTGGGCATCTTTATTACCGTCATCCCCGCGAAAGCGGGGACCCATGTCGCCACAATTCTTGGAGCTGAACCAAGCTGATAGATGGGTTCCCGCTTTCGCGGGAATGACGAAGAGTATGGACGGGCTTGGATGAACAGGCTTTTGCAGATCGTCTCGTGTGACACCCGATGCTGCTCTTCATCCGGAAATTCGCGTTTGAGCCAGCCTGCGATCTGTTCGGCGCAGAGCCGGATGACAAGCCAGCTTGCACTGCTTCAGGGAATGTCCTGCATTCTGCCGTTCAACCCGCCGCCCTGATCATATCCGACGCCTTTTCGGCAATCATCACCGTCGCGGCGTGGGTATTACCCGACACGACGTTGGGCATCACCGAAGCATCGACGACCCGCAGCCCGCCAACGCCGTTCACACGCAATTGCGGGTCGAGAACCGCTGACGGCCCGCTGCCCATCGCGCAGGTGCCGGTCTGATGATAGCCGGTCGATCCGCTCGCCCGCGCAAAGGCCAGCAGTTCCTCATCGCTCTGCAGCGCATCGCCCGGCGTCAGTTCATGATCGAAATAATCCGCCAGCACGGGCTGGCGCATGATCTTGCGTGCCCAGCGCAGCCCCGCGACCTGCGCCCGCTGGTCGGCCTGCTCCTCCAGGAAATGCGGCGCAATCGCCGGATAGTCGCGGAAACTGGGTGACCGGCTATGGACGGAGCCTTTGGACTTTGGCCGCATCACATAGCCGCCGATCGTCAATCCGGGCTGGGCCTCCATCGTCATCGCGCCTTTCTTCACCATCGCTTCAAAATCGACGGTTGCCGGGCTGGCGAAGAATTGCAGGTCGGGCAGGTCAAGCGCCGGGTCCGACTTGAGGAATGCGGTCAAATTCGATCCGCCCAGCGCCAGAACCCCACTGCGGGTGAAGGCGTAGCGCAGCATCTGACCCAAAAGGCCAAGGCCGCGCGACATGGCGTTGAAACTTGGCGCGCCCGGCTTCATCCGCGCGCGGATCATGCAAGCATAATGGTCCTGCAGATTTTCGCCCATCATCGGGCTATCCGCCACGACTTCGATGCCGAGCGCCCGCAGCCTTTCGCCCTGCCCGATGCCGGACAGCTCCAGCAATTGCGGCGAATTGATCGCGCCGCCGGACAAGATGATCTCCCGCCGCGCCCGCGCCAGTTTGCGGACCCCGCCCTGCACATATTCGACCGCGGCCGCGTGCTTTCCTTCAAAGACCATGCGCGCGACCAGGGCGCGGGTTACGACCTGCAGGTTGCTGCGCTTCATGGCCGGGTGCAGATAGGTGACCGCTGCGGACCGGCGCAGGCCGCGACGCGTGTTGAGACGGCACCGCGACACGCCCTCTCGCGTCGTCCCGTTCAGGTCATTGCTCGCGGGCGCGCCAGCCTGCTTGAAGGCATCAACGATCCGGTCGAGTATCTCGTGCCGCATGGGAACATCGCTGACATCCAGCAATCCCTTGGCAACGCCGGTGATATGCCCTTCGCCATGCTGGTTCTCGATCCGGCGGAAGATCGGCTCGACATCGCCCCACGACCAGCCTTCACAGCCCATCTGCCGCCAGCCGTCATAATCCTCCGGTAGGCCGCGCACGTACAGCATGCCGTTGATCGACGAGGAACCGCCCAGCACCTTGCCGCGCGGAAAGGCATGCTGGCGGCTATTGGTGCCTGGATCGGGCTCC
>CBHCMH010000295.1:0-3384 GCA_965974445.1 uncultured Rhizorhapis sp. | reverse complement strand
AATCTTCGCGATGAACCAAGGGCAGTTTCCGATAGCCCACGCCTGAAAGCCGCCAGTCCGCACCCGGCAACTTACCTGACATTATTCCCCTCCCGCTTGCGGGAGGGGAATGGCGGCTCAGATCCCTTATCGGTCATTTTCATGGACCTCCGTATAAGCGGATCCAGCTGTTCCATGGGTTCTGCGGAACATTCATCCGTAAACATGCGTAATTACGCCGCCGGTCCCTTCACCTAGTCTGGCAACACACCGGAATACTGGGAGAAGTGCGATGAAATCGGTCTTGCTGCATATCAACCGGGACAGCGGCCAGGAATCCAGGCTTCAGGCGGCGCTGGACCTCGTGCGGGCGCAGGAAGGGCATTTGACCTGCCTGCAGGTGACGCCGATCCAGCAATATGTCGCCATGGATCCCTTTGGCGGTTCCTTCGTGCTTCCGGCCAATCTCAATGAACTCCGCGCGGAAGAGGCGGAAGAGCGCGCTGCCATGGAAGAGCGCCTTGAGAATGAAGGGGTGCCCTGGGACTGGCAGCACTATAATGGCGATCTGGTTCAGACCCTGCTGAGCGCCTCGCGCCTGGCCGACGTGACCGTCCTTACACGAACGATGGCGGCCCCCAAGGAACCCGGATCGCCATTGCCCATTGCCGCCGATGTGGCGGTTCATGCGCGTGGGCCGGTTCTTGCAGTGCCGCCGGATTTGAAGTCGTTCGATTGTTGCGGCCGCGCGGTGATCGCGTGGAACGGTTCCTACGAAGCCGCGCACGCGCTGCGGTCGGCGGTGACGCTGCTTCAACAGGCGCAGGAGGTCAATATCGTCGCTGTAGAGGAAGACGATAGCGGCTTTCCCGCTGTCGATGCTTCTGCATATTTGTCGCGCCACGAGATTGCGTCCGAACTGCACCAATGGACGCGCGGTGAGCGGACGGTCGAGGAAACGCTCGGCAAGGCGGTGAAGGAACTGAACGGTTCCTATCTGGTCATGGGCGCCTATGGACGCAGCCGCTTGCGGGAAACCCTGTTTGGCGGCGTGACGAAGCATCTTATGGCGGAGTGCGACGTACCGCTTTTGCTGGCTCACTAACCCCATCTCGACATTGCGCCCTGCGGACGGCGCGGCTAAGCTGCCTCCCAGGAGGCGCCGATGAGTGACAAGCCGCTGGTGTATGTGGTGGACGATGATGAGGCTATCCGCCGGTCCATCTCCTTCCTGCTGAAGACCAGCGGTTATGCGGTCAAGGCTTATGCGTCGGGAGCGGAATTCCTGGCCGAGGCGGGCCGATTGGAGCGGGGATGCATCCTTCTTGATGTCCGCATGCCGGACATTGATGGCATGGAGGTGCAGCAACGCCTTCGGGAGAGCGGCGTGCTGCTGCCCGTGATCATTATGACGGGACATGGCGACATCGACATGGCTGTCCGGGCCATGAAGGCCGGCGCGTCCGACTTTATCGAGAAGCCGTTTGAAAAGGCCCTACTGTTCGATGCTCTGGAATCGGCGCGGCAACGGCTGGACATGGACGTTCTATCCGACCGGCGATGCGAGGATGCACGGGCACGGCTTAATATCCTGACTGCCCGCGAGCGCGAAGTGCTCAGGGGCATGGTGGACGGCCTGCCCAACAAGACCATCGCCTATGATCTGGGCATCAGTCCGCGCACCGTGGAAATCCATCGGGCCAATCTGATGCAGAAGTTGCAGGTGCAGAGCCTGTCGGAAGCGCTGCGGATCGCCTTTACCGCCAGGCTGTTCGATGAACCGGAGAATGGCGAAGGGGCGGTGATGGAGGGCTGACGCGGCGATGGCGGTTCAACCTGCGCCGTTTTGCCGCTCTACGCCGATTATCCGTCCGTCCAGCATGCTGATCCTTACATCCGCCGCCGCCGCGACATCCATGTCATGGGTGACGCACAGGACGGCGCGGCCCTGATCCCGGGCGAGCATCCGGAATATCTGGATCACCCGTTCCGAGTTCTTGCTGTCCAGATTGCCGGTTGGCTCATCCCCAAGCACGATTGCAGGATCATCGGCCAGGGCCCGCGCGATGGCGACACGCTGGCGCTCACCGCCCGACATCTTGTCGGGTGTTTTGTCCGCCTTTTCACGCAGGCCAACGCCGTCCAGCAATTGCAGGGCGCGATCCCTGGCGGCGGCCTTGGACAGTCGGCCGAGTTTGCGCATGGGCAGAAGGACATTCTGCAAAGCCGTGAATTCAGGCAGCAGGAAATGGAACTGAAAGACAAAGCCGATCTGTTCTAGGCGGAGTTGCGCCCGTTGATCGCCGTCGAGCGGCGTTACATCCTTGCCGTCGATCAGCAATGTTCCCGCGCTTGGCCGGTCGATGAGGCCGAGGAGATAAAGCAGCGAGGATTTACCGCAGCCCGAGGGGCCCACAATCGCGGTGAAGCTACCCTTTTCGACTGTCAGGCCGGCGTCTTGGACCAGCGTTACCGGCGGCTCGCCCGGTAATATGCGGGTCAGGCCCCGTGCTTCCATCAATGCGGTCATGCGGCGCCCCGCAAGATGTCGACAGGGTCAACCTGGGCGGCCTTTCGCGCCGGCAGCCAGGCAGCGATGATGCCCGCAAACAGGGACGCCGCGCCCGCGATCAGATATTGCGTGCTGCCCCGGTCGAGCGGCAGATATTCGCTTTCTCCCCCGACGCTGAATTCGACCGAACCCAATATGTTCATCAATCCAAAGCCCAGCAGCCAGCCAAAGCCGATGCCGACCAATGCGAGTGCCAGCCCTTCGCAGACGAAAATAAGTTGCAGGTCGAGGAGGGAAAAGCCCATGGATCGCATGATCGCGATGTCACGCCGCTTGTCGGCGACGCTGTTCGATACGACCGTGTAAATGCCGAAACTTGCGACCAGCAGGATCGCGGACACCACGCTATACATGATGACATTGCGGGTGAGGAGCAGCGACAGGAAGTCGCTGGACCGTTCCTGCCAGCTTTCCGCCTTGTAGGAGAAGCGCTTTTCCAGTTTTGCAGCAATCTGTTCGGCCTGATAGGGATCGGTCAGGCGGAGGCCGATGCGATTGATAATGAAGGGGCGCCCCAACATCGATTGCGCTTCACGCAGCAATAGATAGCCGGTCGAAGCGCCAATCTGGGTCTGCCCTCGTTTGAACAAAGCCACAATGCGTAATGAGCGCGTTCCGCCCGATGCGGACGTGGCCCCGACGATGTCGCCCTTGCCTATACCAAGGCGTTCTGCCAGCTCCTCGCCGATGATCAGGCCGCCTTGCGTGCGTTCCAGATCGCGAAGCTCGCCGGTGCGCAGCTTGTCCTCGATATTGCTAATCTTCGTTTCGATCTCGGGCTCGATACCGACAATGGCCAGCGGTTCCTCCCTGCCGCCAACGCGCAGGGTGAC
>CBHCMH010000294.1:0-3386 GCA_965974445.1 uncultured Rhizorhapis sp. | reverse complement strand
GACATGCGGTTCAAGCCTGCGCGCCTGTACCGGCTTGCCCGGTCGAAGGCCTATCTGTTCGCGGGCGTCGAAATCCGCTGGAAATGCGCGCCTGAGCTCATCACCGACGACACGCCACCCGAAGCGGTGTTCCAATTTCCCGGCGGTCTGTCCGACCATCTGCGCGAACAGATCGGCGCGCGCGAATGCGCCACCGCAAGTTTCTTTGACGGGCGGCAGGACTTTCCCGACAGCGCCGGACGCGTGGAATGGGCCGTCGCCTGGCCTTTATGGTCGGACGGCAGCTATAGCTGGTACTGCAATACCATCCCCACGCCGGACGGCGGCACGCATGAAGCGGGCCTGCGCGCCGCGCTGACCAAGGGGATCAGGGCGTTTGGCGAGCTAGCCGGACAGAAGCGGGCGGCGCAGATTCAGGCGGAGGACATCATGTCCGCCTGCGAAATCATGCTTTCGGTCTTCATCCGGGATCCGCAATTCCAGAGCCAGACCAAGGACCGGCTGACCTCGCCCGAGGCATCGCGTCTGGTGGAAAACGCGGTGCGCGATCATTTCGACCATTTCCTCTCCGACAATATGGAACGCGGCAAGGCCCTGCTCATGTTCGTCCTCGATCGGATGGACGAACGGCTGAAGCGCAAGGCCGAGCGGGAGGTCAAGCGCAAGAACGCCACCAGCGCGCGCAAGCTGCGCCTTCCCGGCAAGCTCACCGATTGCTCATCGGACGATCCCGAAGGAACCGAGATTTTCATCGTCGAAGGCGACAGCGCGGGCGGATCGGCGAAGCAGGCGCGCGACCGCAAGACGCAGGCCATTCTGCCCATCCGTGGCAAGATCCTGAACGTGGCGTCCGCCAACAGCGCCAAGATTTTCGCCAACCAGGAGATCGCCGACCTGATCCAGGCGCTGGGATGCGGCACCCGAAAGGACTGCAATCCCGATCATCTGCGCTACGAGCGGATCGTCATCATGACCGACGCCGATGTCGATGGCGCTCATATCGCGACTTTGCTCATGACCTTTTTCTTTCAGGAGATGCCGGAGCTGGTGCGGCGCGGGCACCTTTATCTGGCGCAGCCGCCGCTCTACCGCCTCGTCTGCGGCAGCAAGAGCGCCTATGCGCGTGATGACGCCCACCGCGCGGAGCTGGAAGCAAATGAGTTCAAGGGCAAGAAGGTGGAAGTCAGCCGCTTCAAGGGGCTGGGCGAAATGAACCCGCAACAGTTGCGGGAAACCACGATGGACCCGAAAACACGGGGCATGATCCGCATCACCTTGCCGCAGGAATTTGAAGAACGCGCCGGTGTCCGTGATCTGGTTGACCGGCTGATGGGCAAAAAT
Source organism: uncultured Rhizorhapis sp. (assembly GCA_965974445.1). GTDB lineage: Bacteria > Pseudomonadota > Alphaproteobacteria > Sphingomonadales > Sphingomonadaceae > Rhizorhapis. The sequence goes on along the minus strand of CBHCMH010000294.1, from coordinate 2,045 downwards.
CCCGAGCATCGTTTCGCCTTCATTCAGGAAAACGCAGCCAATGTGGACGGCGAAGTGATCGATGCCTGAGCCGGGAATTTACGCCAAATGGACTGTCAAACCCCGCAGATTTTCATTGTTGTTATTGAGAGATGGTAATGAATCGACATTTTCTGGTTGGCGCACCTTTACTGATGCTGGCGGCGGCTGTCGCTTTCAATGGCGTCACGCCCGCCCAAATTCTGACGCCCAGCGCCAATGCCGCGCCTGCGCCGCAAAAGCCTGTCGCCTTTGCCCAGTGCGCGGTCTGTCACAAGGTCGACAAAAGCGGTACCAATGGCATCGGCCCCAATCTGTTCGGCGTCTATAACGCAAAGGCTGGCGCAAAGGCGGGATTCAACTTCTCTCCGGCCATGAAAAAATGGGGCAAGAAGCTCGACGATGCGACCCTCTACGCCTTTCTCGAAAATCCCCGCAAGTCGGTGCCCGGCACCAAGATGGCCTATGCCGGCCTGCGCGATGCAGCCAAGCGCAAGGCGATCATTGATTGGTTGAAGACGCAGAAATAGGCGGCAGTCTGGAAAATTCGTCCGGACACGAAACAAATAACTCGTCATTCCGGCGAAAGCCGGAATCTCCATCAGCAGCGTACAATCAAGTTTTGGGAGACCCCGGCTTTCGCCGGGGTGACGTCCGATTTATGAGTCAGCCTTAACACAGCGCAGGCTTAACCCGCCGCCAGCGCCTCGACCAGCGCCTTGACCTTTTTCTGCCGCCACTGCGGCAAGGGCGCGATCAGCCAGTAGGCGCGGTCGCTCTCCCGTGGTTTCCCCACCTGCCGCACCCGGCCCTCGGCTATATCCTTTGCGGCCAGCAGGCTTGGCACGCTGGCATGACCGAAACCGTTGGCCGCCGCCTCGATGGCGAGTCCCGCATCCGCCACGCGCATGATCGCCATGCCATCTTCCGCTGGACAGCCCGGCCAGTCGATCTTGTGATCCGGACCGCCGCCGGGCGCCTCGACAGTCACGAACCGCCCTTCGCCCAGCCGAATGCCTTCATGCTCTCCCGGTCCATCTGTGAAACGGACGGCCAGGTCCAGATTGGCTTCCGTGAAATCCAACGGCTCATCCGCCGCCACCATGGAAAAACGCAACTCACCATCATCCGCAGCATAGCGGGCAAGTCGGGCGTTCAGCCATTTCGCGGTAAAGTCACGCGGCGCAGCAATGGTCAGCGATTTGGACGTCTGTCCCGCTTGCATCGCGCGCACGGCTTCCTCGAACTGCAGGAAGCCCGAACGCAGCGCCTCCAGCCCCGCCTCCGTCTCCGGCGTCAGCTCCAGCCCCTTGGGCGTGCGGCGAAACAGCACCACGCCCAGCATGTCTTCGAGCGCCCGGATCTGCTGACCCACGGCCGCTGGCGTCACGGCCAGTTCGTCGGCAGCTCGCGTGAAGCTCAAATGCCGCGCAGCCGCGTCGAGCACACGCAGGCCATTCAGCGGCAAATGGGTACGCTTCATTCGGCCACCGCCGGCGCGATCAGCGAAAAGCGCGGGATATGCGCGTCAAACGTCTCCCCGCTCGCCAGCAACATATGATAGCGGCCCTGCATCGCACCCGTCGGCGTGGACAAGGGACAGCCTGAGACATAATCATAGGAACCGCCCGGCTGAATGACCGGCTGTTCGCCGACAACGCCTTCGCCTTCCACCCGATGCTGCCCGCCGCGGCCATCCGTAATGGTCCAGTGCCGCGTCAGCAGCTGCACGGGCTCCTGGCCGCCATTTTCAATGCGGATATGATAGGCCCAGAACCAGCGTCCTCGATCCGGCTCCGACTGTTCGGGCAGGAAACTGACAGACACCCGGATGGTTATGTCCCGGGTCGTCTGGTGGAAAGGGAACAAGGCTAGCACTTTTGTAGGTTCACCTATCTGCCTATGGCCGTCAATGCCTGATCCAGATCCTCGATCAGATCCTGAGGATCCTCAAGTCCCACGTTGATACGCAACATGTCCTCGGTAATCCCGACTTCCAGCCGCGCCGCTTCCGCCATGCCATAATG
>CBHCMH010000293.1:0-3395 GCA_965974445.1 uncultured Rhizorhapis sp. | reverse complement strand
CCTGCACGATGATCCGCGCATCGCGGTGCGGGTGCGCGAGGTCGATGCGCTGATCGAAAGCGGTTTCCTGCCGCTCAACCACCATGTCGAGCGCGGCGACGAGCCCACCGAGTGTTTCTGGCAGATGCAGCAGGACTTCAAGTCGTTCTCGCTGCTGATCCATACCCAGGTGCCCGACTATTTTGAATGGTGGCTGCACCATGCCAACATGGCCGCCGCCTATGCCTGGCACTACCGCTATCTCCAGGTGCTGCAAAGCGCCGCACCGGGGGCCTGGACGCTCAAATTCCCCTCGCACGCGCTCGCCGTCGAGGAGATCATCGCCACATATCCCGATTCGCGGATCGTCTACACCCACCGCGACCCGATCAAGCCGCTCGGCTCAACCTGCAGCCTCAATGCCCATCCGCTGTCGATGACCAACAGCGATGTCGATCTGGCGATGGTCGGTTTTCAGGTCTCCGGGATCCTCGCCGCCAGCGCGCAGCGGATGATCGCCGCGCGCGACCGCCATCCCGACCATGCCTTTCACGACATTCACTACCGCGATTTCACCCGCGACCCGATGGCGACGATCCGCGCGCTCTATGCGTTCGAGGGGCTGGAGCTGAGCGACGCGGTGGCGCAGGCGATGGAGGCGGCGATCACCACCCACGAGGCCGCGCGTGGCCACGCCGGCGCACATCTCTATGACCTTGCCGACTATGCGCTGACCGAAGCGGCGGTCGATCGCCAGTTCGGCGACTATATCGCCCGCTTCGACATTGCTCTGGAAAGACGCTGATGCACCAGTGGTTCCCCGACTATCCGACGCGCGATGCGGACATCGTCGACTATCGTCCGTTCACCCTGGACGGTTGCCCGGTTCCGTTTCGCGGACCCGCAATCGATCCGCAGGCCGCGCCGGACCGGTCGTTCTTCACCTGTCTCGGCGCGGCCCAGACCTATGGCTGCTTCGTCGATCATCCCTTCCCCGATCTGCTTGCTGATCGCCTCGGCCTCAGCGCCCTCAACCTCGCGGTGGGAGGCGCCGGGCCGGGATTCTATCTCCAATATCCCGCGCTGATCGCCGCGATGAACCGAGGCCGCTTCGTCGTCGTGCAGGCGATGGCGGCGCGCCACGAGGCGAACAGCCGCTTTGCCGCCGACGGCTATGTCGAATATCTGCGTGACCGGGTGAGCGGCGACAGCATCGACACCGTTTCCGCGTGGAGCCGGGTGCTGGAGGAAACGCCCGGTGACGCGCCCCGCCTCGTGGCGGAAAGCCAGGCGAGCTGGCTGGAATCGATGCGGCGGCTGCGCGCGGCGATCACCGTGCCGGTGGTGTTCCTGTGGTTCTCGCAGCAAAAGCCGGCGGCGCCGGCCTGGCCCGAACTGCTCGCGGAAGTGGGCCGGCGGCCGACCGTCGAACTGGTCCACCGGATGTTCGGTGCGTTTCCGCAGCTGGTCGACGCGGCGATGGCCGACGAGGCTGCGGCGATGTGCACCGCCGCGGTCAGCTGCGTCAGCGAACGAGGATTGGGCGCGCCGCTCATCAACCGCTGGACTGGCAAGCCGATCGATCCCGCCGACTATGAAAATCGCGGGGTCGAATATGTCGCGCTGGCGACCGGCCGCAACGATTACTACCCCTCGCCCGAGATGCAGGAAGACGCCGCAACCGCGCTGCTCGGAGCCGTAGGGAGTATCTGATCGCCTTCGGCACCACAAAGGACGAAACGCCGCGCGCGTGCGCCAGATCAATGGCCACCCGCCGGAGCGGGGGCACACCCAATCAGACATCCCATTCCAGAACAAGGCGCGCCACGCAGTTGACCAGACCTGCGGAATAGCGGGGAGGGTCGGCCTCGCTCACGCGGAAATCGGGGATGGCCTTCAACCATTCCTCGATGAAGATCTTCATTTCGAGCAGGGCGAGCAACTGCCCCGGGCAACGGTGCGGACCGGCGCCGAATGCGCTGTTTTCGCCCTGATTGCGATGGAAGTCGATCGTGTACCCATCCGGAAAACGGCGATCGTCGATCCCGGCGAGCAAGGTCGATGGAAAGACCTTGTCGCCCTTCCTGAAATAGATCCCCTTATACTCGAAATCGCGCGAAAGCGTGCGCGCGTTGGTCGCCGGGGCGAAACGCCGTATCATCTCGTAAACCGCGGCGGGAATGAGCGAGGGATCCTCGATCAGCTCGCGACGGCTCTGGGGGTTGCGCGCCAGATATTCCGCCATGAACCCCATGCTGGACGCGACGGTATCCAGCCCGCCGAACAGCACGACCGAGAGTATGCTGATGATGTCGTCATGCGAAAGCGGTTCGCCCTTCACCTTGCCGTGGACCACGGCGCTGATCAGGTCCGACCCCGGCTGGGCGCGGCGCTGGACGGTGATGGGCACTATGTATTCCATCATCTTGCGATAGGCTTCGGGAACGGCTTCCGGTCCCCCGCGCGTGACCTGTTCGGTCAGTTCCAAGAGGTAGGGAGCATCGGCCATTTCGAGGTCGGCCAGCTGCATGAAGATGGCGATCGGCAGCTTGAGCGCAAAATCCTGCATGAATTCGCATGTTCCGGCGGACCTGAAGCCTTCGATCAGGGTCTTCGCCAGATCGCGCGTGGATTGCTCCAGTTCGTTGACCTTGCGCGGAGTGAAGAAGGGATTCACGATGATGCGATAGCCGAGATGTTCGGGCGGATTGGCCTCCAGAGGCAGAACGCGGATCGGCTTGACCCCTCCCGGCATCGATATGTCGTGCATCGAAAACGGGTCATGGTTGCGTTGGACGTAATCGATGTCCTCGAACCGCGTGGGGAGCCAATGCCCGCCGTGATACGGCGTCCATACGAAGTCGGGGCTCGTCTGCTGAAGCGTGCGCCACGCACCGTGCACGTCATACTCCCCGCCGGGCGGAGCGAAGATATTGAAATCGCGAACCGATTCAGGCGGAACGTTGTCAGGAACGGGAACCTTGGTCGCCACGGAGGTCATGTCCATCATTCTCCTACATTCGCGTCCGTCCCCCCGGCTGTGAGCTTCCGCTGTGGAAGCCATTTGACGCGGCGGGGTTTGACGAGAACCACGCCGCCATGATAAAGAAACATTTCTTAATCGCAAGACCAGAGAGCAGCATCGTGAAAATCAGGTTTCGAAACTTGGAGGGGGAAATCCGGGAGGTCGATGCAAGCGAGAGCACGAGCGTCAAGGACGCGGCGCTGCAGTCCGAGGTCGTCGGCATCATCGGCGTGTGCGGAGGCTATGCAAATTGTGCGACCTGCCACGTCTATGTGGACGAAGAATGGATCGACAAGCTTCCGCAGATAGACGAAGCGGAAGATGTCATGCTGGAAGGTGCCATGAGCGAACGGACGCCCTTCAGCCGCCTGGCGTGCCAGCTGGTGTTGAG
>CBHCMH010000292.1:0-3403 GCA_965974445.1 uncultured Rhizorhapis sp. | reverse complement strand
CCATTGCGCGCGGCGCTGACGGGCAGGACGACCTCGCCGGGGATTTACGACGTCCTTTTTCTCCTCGGGAAGGATGAATCATTGGCGCGTTTGTCGGACGCGGAGATCGCCACGGCAAGCTGAAATATAATGGGAGTATGAAATGGGTGAACGCAACGCCACGTTGAATCTGGGCGAGGAGAGGCAGGAATATCCGATCCTGTCAGGGTCGGTAGGGCCCGATGTGCTGGATATCCGGAAGCTTTATGCCAACACCGGCATGTTCACCTACGATCCCGGCTTCACCTCGACCGCAAGCTGCGATTCCGGACTGACCTACATCGATGGCGATGAAGGCGTCCTCCTTCACCGCGGCTACCCGATCGAGCAACTCGCCGAAAACAGCAGCTTCATGGAGGTCAGCTACCTGCTATTGCGCGGAGAATTGCCGACGGCAGAGGAACTGGCGTCTTTTACGCAAACCATTTCACGCCACACCATGGTGCATGAACAGCTTTCGACTTTCTATCGCGGTTTCCGCCGCGACGCGCACCCGATGGCGATCATGTGCGGCGTGGTGGGCGCGCTTTCGTCATTCTACCACGACTCGACCGACATCAACGACCCGCACCAGCGGATGGTGGCAAGCCACCGCCTGATCGCGAAGATGCCGACGATTGCGGCGATGGCATATAAATATTCGATCGGTCAGCCCTTCGTCTATCCGCGCAACGACCTTTCCTACACCGGCAATTTCCTGCGCATGACCTTCTCGGTTCCCGCCGAGGAATATGAGGTCGATCCGGTGGTCGAAGATGCGATGGACAAGATTTTCATCCTGCATGCCGACCATGAGCAGAATGCATCGACATCGACCGTTCGCCTGGCCGGCTCCTCTGGAGCGAACCCCTTCGCCTGCATTGCGGCGGGCATTGCCTGCCTGTGGGGACCCGCGCATGGCGGCGCCAACGAAGCCGCGCTCAACATGCTCCGCGAGATCGGCACCGTCGATAAAATTCCGGAATATATCGCCCGCGCCAAGAACAAGGACGATCCATTCCGCCTGATGGGCTTTGGCCATCGGGTCTACAAGAATTACGATCCGCGCGCGAAGGTCATGCAGAAGACGGCCAACGAGGTTCTGAACAAGCTTGGCGTCTCCGATCCGATCTTCGACGTCGCCCGCGAGCTGGAACAGATCGCCCTTAATGATCCATATTTCATCGAAAAGAAGCTCTATCCCAATGTGGACTTCTATAGCGGCGTCATCCTGTCGGCTATCGGTTTCCCGACCGACATGTTCACCGTGCTGTTCGCGCTTGCCCGCACGGTGGGCTGGGTTGCGCAGTGGAACGAAATGATTTCCGATCCCGCCCAGCGCATCGGCCGTCCGCGCCAGCTTTACACCGGCCCGGCGGCACGGGACTATGTGCCGATCACCCAGCGCTGAGGGTTTTCGGGTTAAGGAAAGACGGCGTCTCGAAAGAGGCGCCGTTTTCTTTTTGGCGGGTAGTGGTTCATTCCCGGCCCCCCGCCGCCCTCGCCTTCAATCGCAGCGTGAAACGCGCGCCTTGTCCCGGCGCGCTTTCGACGGTGACGTCGCCCTGCATGGCTCGCGCGAGCCTGCGGGATATGTAGAGGCCCAGGCCGCTGCCGCCTGCTTCATCACGGCCCAGGCGTTCGAATTTGTCGAAAATCTTTTCCTGGTCTTCAGGCGCGATCCCCCGTCCCTGATCGGCGACGATGATCTTGGCCCATTCCTCGTCCCGCTCTGCCCTGATCCAGAGCATGGAGCCGTCCGGCGAATAGCGGATCGCGTTGCCGACCAGATTGACCAGAATTTGCAGCGACCGCCGGAATTCTCCGGTGGCGGGCAGGCTTTCCTCCGGCGCTGGGGCATCGATCCGGATCTTGCGATCCGATGCCTTCACCGCGAGCAGTCCGGCGGTGCGGCGGGCGATGTCGGCCAGGTCGATGTCCTCCATCACTGGATTGAAGTCGGGCCGTTCAATCGCCTGCAGGTCGGCAAGATCATCGACCAGTTCCATCAGATGACGTCCGGCAGCGGCGATGTCGCTGGCATAATTGGCGTAGTCCCTGCGCAGCGGCCCCTGCAACTGGCTGCTGATCGTATCCGCGTTGGCGATGATCCGCCCCAGCGGCTTGCGCAATGCGCGGTCGAGGCGCTGGCCGAACATATGAGCATAGACGCCCTGCTCCGCCGTCCCGCTTCCGCTGGGCACAGCCGGCGTGGCCAGCGTCGCGGCCTTCCCCCGATAGCCGACAAGGCCGCCATGGGTGTCAAATATGGGGAAGCCTGATAGGACGTAGCGCTCTTCCGGCCGGTCCCGGACGCTTGCATGCTGATCCAGGAAGGGAACCCGGTCGGCCATGGCTTTCAGGATCGGAAACTGATGATCCTCCCCCTCTTCCAGCTTGAAAAATTGGGTCAGCAGCGTTCCGGCTTCCGGCCAGTTTTCCCCTTGGGCCGCCGGGGCGATGCGGGGCATGGCCAGAAATCGAAGCTCGCTGTCGATGCGCCAGTTCCATCCTTCGGCTGCCCGAACCAGATCGGATTGGCGGTCCTGCTCGACTTCCGGGGCCGGCGCTTCCACCTCCCGTTCCTTCCAGTCGATGATGGTCAGGGTGACCCGGCCGTTTTCGGGCCGGGCGCGTACCCACATGTCGATATCGACATCCTGGTCGGCGGCAACGGCTGGGCGGGAAATCAACGTGTTGAGCCGCAATGCGAGTCGCGCCAGCGCCGCCAGTTGCGGAATTGCAAGCGGTCCACCTTCCTGCCCGCCCGCCCGCAGGTGCAGGTTCATAAGCGCTTCGTCGGCGGAAACCAGTTCGCCCTGCGCGTTTATGACTGCTTGGACCGCCCCACGGCTGGCTGGAAGGGCTGTCATTTGATGTTCCGGCCGGGCAAGCCGACGCCATAGAGCATCGATGATTTGTCGCGATAGGTTTGCGGAAGGATCACTGCTGCGGCATCCTTGTCCGCCTGTTCCCGATCGAGCAGGCCATATTCGCGGGCAAGGTCAATCAGCCGGGCATCCGTCAAATCGCCACGAATCATCTGCAGGTCGAGCAGCAACCGGCTTGCATCCTCCCCATCCATATCCTGCCGCCGCATGATGGCGAGCAGCAGTTCAGGATCCTCGCTGCACAGCAGGGCAAACAGGCGTTCAAGCGGTATGTCCTGCTTTAGGGCGATGAAGGCCATCAGCAGCAGGTAACGCCTCTGGCGCAGCGCCTGAAACTGGCTTTCCGCCTGATCGCGACGGTCGCGGATGAGGCGGGCCAGCTTCATCGCCATCGCAAAGGGGCCTTTTTCCTCGTCATATTGGCGAAGCATGCCGCCGCCGACCTCACCCATGAGCGTGTCGATCTTTCGCGCGGAAGCAACGCCGGTCCGGGT
>CBHCMH010000291.1:0-3409 GCA_965974445.1 uncultured Rhizorhapis sp. | reverse complement strand
ACAAGCCAAAGCTCATCATCTGCGGCGGCACGGCCTATTCACGCATCTGGGACTTCAAGCGCTTCCGCGAGATCGCCGACGAAGTGGGAGCCTATCTGCTCGCCGACATGTCGCACTTCTCCGGCCTTGTCGCGGGCGGTGAGCATCCCAGCCCCGTGCCGCACGCACACGTCACCACCACAACGACGCACAAGTCGCTGCGTGGTCCGCGCAGCGGCATCATCCTCAGCAACGACGAAGCCATCGCGAAAAAGCTCAACAGCGCGATCTTCCCCGGCCTTCAGGGCGGACCGCTGATGCACATCATCGCGGCAAAGGCCGTGGCGTTCCAGGAAGCGCTGCAGCCCGAGTTCAAGGCTTATGCGAAGCAGATCGTGGCGAACGCCCGCGCGCTCGCCGACACGCTGGCTAAGGAAGGGCTCAGCATCGTTTCGGGCGGCACCGACAATCATCTGATGCTGGTTGATCTCCGCTCCAAGGACACGACCGGCAAGGCGGCGGAAAAGGCGCTCGACCGCGCGTTCATCACCTGCAACAAGAACAACGTCCCCTTTGACACCGCCAGCCCCTTCGTCACCTCGGGCATTCGCCTGGGCGCACCGGCCGGCACCACGCGCGGCTTTGGCGAGGCGGAGTTCCACGAAATCGGCACGCTGATCGCTCAGGTAGTCGAGGGCCTCAAGCGCAACGGCGAGGAAGGCGACGGCCAGGTCGAGGCGCATGTGCGCGAACGGGTGCTGGCGCTGACCGCCCGCTTCCCGATCTACCAGAACTGAACCCCGCCGTTCGTGTCGAGCGAAGTCGAGACACCCCGTGCCAAGCCAGCGTCCCTCGACTTCGCTCGGGACGAACGGAAGATAGGAACGAAACTCTATGCGCTGCCCCTTTTGCGGCCATGAGGATAGCCAGGTAAAGGACAGCCGCCCGACCGAGGACGGTGCGGCGATCCGCAGGCGGCGGCAATGCGAAGGCTGCGCCGCCCGCTTCACGACCTTCGAACGCATCCAGTTACGCGAATTCTGGGTGGTGAAAAGCGAAGGCCGCCGCGAGCCGTTCGACCGGGAAAAACTTGCCCGTTCCCTGGAAATCGCCTGCCGCAAGCGCGCCATCGACCCGGTGCGGATAGAAAAACTCGTCTCCGGCATCCAGCGCCAACTCGAAACCAGCGGGGAAAGCGAAGTGCAGGCCCAACGCATCGGCGAAATGGTGATGGAGGGCCTGAAATCCCTCGACAGCGTCGCCTACATCCGCTTCGCCAGCGTCTACAAGGATTTCCGCGAGGCCAAGGATTTCGAGGATTTTGCGGGATCGGTGAAGGAGATCGGGGGCGAGTGAGCGGGTCCCCTCCCCCCATCATCGTGCTCGTCCGCCCGCAACTCGGCGAGAACATAGGCAAGGCCGCGCGCGCCATGCTCAATTTCGGCCTGACCGAGATGCGCCTTGTCACGCCGCGCGATGGCTGGCCCAACCCCGATGCGGGTCCGGCCGCGGCAGGCGCGGACATTGTGCTGGAAAAGGCGCAGGTCTTTGAAAGTCTGGCCGACGCCGTCGCCGACTGCTCCCATGTCTACGCCACCACGGTCCGCAAGCGCGGCGTCACCAAGCCGGTCGTCACGCCCGAGGAAGCGGCCCGTGAGATACATGCGCATCCCAGCCGCAGCGCCATTGTCTTCGGCCCTGAACGATCCGGCCTCGAAACCGAAGATGTGGCGGTCGCGCGGAAAATTCTCACCGTGCCGATCAACCCCGAATTTGGCTCGCTGAATCTCGCGCAGGCGGTGATCCTGTGCAGCTATGAATGGTCAAAGTACCAGTCCCTCGCCAGCCCCACCGTCACCGACCTCAACCCTCCAGCCCCGCAGTCGGAACTGGACGGCATGATCGCGCAACTGGATGGCATGCTGGAAAAGGCCGGCTATTTCTTCCCGCCCGACCGCGTGCCCGCGACGAAGCGGACGCTGCGAAATTTGCTCACCAAGCCGGGCTGGAACAGCCTTGAGCTACGCACCCTGCGCGGGGTGCTGTCGTCGCTTGCCAATCCACGGGAGCGGTGAGGGACGGGTTGGGCCGTTGCAATTCCCCTCCCGCTTGCGGGAGGGGTTAGGGGTGAGCATTCCACCGCGCCATCTTCACAAGCCCACCCCCAGCCCCTCCCGCAAGCGGGTGGGGAGTTACGGCAGCCTTACCCCCGCCGCCCGTCAAACGCCTCCAGCTCATAAGCGATCGAAGCCTCGACCAGTTGCTCCCACAACTCGGCCACCAGCGCCTCGGGCACGCCAAGCCGCTCCGCTTCGACCCGCGCATTGGCGATCACCTCCGCCTTGCGCGCCTCGTCCCGCACCATGGCGCGATCAGGCTTGATCCGGGCGGCCGCGCGCATATAGGCAAAGCGGCGGGAAAGCAGCATGACCAGTTCCCGGTCCAGCGCATCCACCCCGGCGCGAACGTCCGCCATGGTCTGGCACTGATCGGCGGCAATGACTTCGTCTTCCTGCATGGCGGCGCATTACCACGCTCAGCCGTCCTGTCGAGCCGGGAAATGGCCGAAGGGATTGGACTTGACTCTGCCACTCCCCCCCGCCATAGGCACGCCTTCGCAATTGGCCCCGCACCCCGGTGAAGCGGTGGCCGCATGAAGGTTTTCCTTCCATGGTGCGGTTCCGGGCATTGGAAACAGCAAATTGGAGTATGTCGCATGACGAAGCGCACCAGCGCCAAACATAAACTCGACCGCCGGATGGGTGAAAACATCTGGGGCCGTCCGAAATCCCCGGTCAACAAGCGTGAATATGGCCCCGGCCAGCACGGACAGCGCCGCAAGGGCAAGATGTCCGACTATGGCATTCAGCTGCGCGCCAAGCAGAAGCTGAAGGGCTATTATGGCGACGTGACCGAAAAGCAGTTCAAGAAAGCCTATTTCGAAGCGTCGCGCATGAAGGGCGATACCGGCCAGAACCTCATCGGTCTGCTCGAACGCCGCCTGGACGCAGTCGTGTATCGCGCCAAGTTCGCGCCGACGATCTTTTCGGCACGCCAGATCGTTTCGCACGGCCACATCTATGTGAACGGCGTCAAGTGCAACATCGCTTCCCGTCTGGTGAAGCCGGGCGACGAGATCACCCTTGGCAAGAAGGCGCAAGAAATGGCGCTGGTCATGGAAGCGCAGAGCCTGGCCGAGCGTGACATTCCCGACTATGTCTCCCCCGACGGCACCGCCAAGGTGACCTATGTCCGCGTGCCCACGCTGGACGAGGTTCCCTATCCGGTGCGGATGGAACCCAATCTGGTCGTCGAATTCTATTCGCGCTGATCGGCGCTACCGTCTTCGGACAGAAAAAAGGCGGCCTCTCCGGAGGTCGCCTTTTTTCTTTGGCTGGTTGCGGTTTGGGGGGGGGGGAGCTGCCATTCC
>CBHCMH010000290.1:0-3414 GCA_965974445.1 uncultured Rhizorhapis sp. | reverse complement strand
GCTGGTCAGGATTTCGGCGCTCAGCAGGATTTCGTCCGCGTCGATCCGTCCCCAGGCCGCGACCGGCGAGTGGCAGCCAGCGTCAAGACCCAGCAGCACCGCCCGCTCCGCCCGCACGCAGTCGCTGGTGTCGGCATCGTTGATGGCGGCAAGCAACTGCCGGACGTGGTCGTTTCCGGCCAGGGTTTCCACCCCGACCGCGCCCTGCGATGGCGCGGGCAGCATCGTTTCCAGCGGAATATCATATCCGACCGCTTCTTCGCCCAGCCGGATCAACCCGGCCGCCGCCAGCAGCGTCGCATCCGCCTCGCCCGCTTCCACCCGCGCAATGCGCGTCGCGACATTGCCCCGGAACATCACGATGGCAAGGTCGGGCCGCAGCCGCAGCAACTGCGCCGCGCGGCGGGGCGAGCTGGTGCCGACCTTCGCCCCCTGCGGCAGCGCGGCAATGCTTTCCGCGCCGATCAGCCGGTCACGCACATCGGCGCGCGGGAGCATGGCGGCGACCATGATCTCCTCGGGACGGATGGTTTCGACATCCTTCATGCTGTGCACCGAAAAGTCGATGACGCCCTCGATCAGCGCCCGGTCCAGTTCCTTGGTCCAAAGCGCCTTGCCGCCTATTTCCGCCAACGGCCGGTCCTGAATGCGGTCGCCATCGGTGCGCACCGTCACGATGTCAATGGCGGCTTCGTCCCAGCCATGCGCCGCGCGCAATGCGTTCGAGACCATATGGGCCTGCACCAGCGCCAGCGGCGATCCCCTTGTGCCAAGGCGTAGCGGCCGGGTGAGCGGCGGAATATCTTCATGGGTCATATGCTGCTTGCTCTAATCCCTGCGCGCTTTAGAGGAAAGGGCCATGACCATTATCTTGGGCCTTGAATCCAGTTGCGACGAGACCGCCGCGGCGCTTGTCACCAGCGACCGCCGGATATTGGCGCACCGGCTGGCGACGCAGGAGGCCGAGCATCGCCCCTATGGTGGCGTCGTGCCCGAAATCGCGGCGCGCGCGCATGTCGAGGCGCTGATGCCGCTGGTCGAGGCGGTTTTCGAGGATGCGAAGCTGAGCCTGGCGGATGTCGATGCCATCGCCGCGACCGCTGGCCCCGGCCTTATCGGCGGGGTGATGGTGGGCCTTGTCACGGCCAAGGCGCTGAGCCTCGCCTCAGGCAAGCCCCTTGTCGCGGTCAATCATCTGGAGGGGCATGCCCTGTCGCCGCGCCTTGCCGATCCCGCGCTGGAGTTTCCCTATCTGCTGCTGCTCGTATCGGGCGGCCACTGCCAGCTACTGCGGGTCGAGGGGGTCGGCCGCTACCGCCGCCTCGCCACTACGATCGACGATGCGGCGGGCGAGGCGTTCGACAAGACGGCGAAGCTGCTTGGCCTCGGTTTCCCCGGCGGCCCCGCCGTCGAGCGCGCCGCCGCCTCGGGCGATCCCGGTTCCGTGCCCCTGCCCCGGCCGCTGCTGGGCGCGAAGGAGCCGCATTTTTCCTTCGCCGGCCTCAAGAGCGCAGTGATGCGCGCCGCGCAATCGGGCGAGTGGCAATCCGAGGACATCGCCGCCAGTTTTCAGCAGGCCGTGATCGACTGCCTGCTGGACCGCACTGAACGGGCGATCCTGTCCCGTCATTCCGGCCAAAGCCGGAATCTCCCGAGGCAGGGCGATACACCTGAGGTGGGAGACCCCGGCTTTCGCCGGGGTGACGTAGCGGAGGACAAGCCCCTCACCGCCCTTGTCGTTGCGGGCGGCGTCGCGGCCAATCAGTCGGTCCGCGCTGCCCTTGAAGCGCTGGCCGCCGAACATGGGTTGCCCTTTGTCGCGCCGCCGCTCTGGCTTTGCACTGACAATGCCGCCATGATCGGCTGGGCAGGGGCGGAGCGCTTCGCGGCGGCGATGACCGATGGACTGGACGTCGCGGCGCGGCCGCGCTGGCCGCTCGATCCGGACGCGGAAAAGGCCCGTGGAGCAGGGGTAAAGGCATGAAGATCGGCGTAATCGGCGCGGGCGCATGGGGCACCGCACTGGCCCAGGTCGCGGCGGCCAATGGCGAGCCGGTCCTGCTCTGGGCCTTTGAGGCAGAGGTGGTCGATGCGATCAACCAGACCCGCTGCAATCCTCTCTACCTGCCCAATATTCCGCTCAGCCCCGCCATCCGCGCGACCGGCGCGATAGACGAGCTGGCATCCTGTGACGCCCTGCTGGTCGTCACCCCGGCGCAGCATCTGGGCGCGATCCTTACCGATCTTCCCGACGGGAAAACCCCTCTCATCCTCTGTTCCAAGGGCATAGAGGCGAACAGTCAGCGGCTGATGTCCGAGGTCGCCGCACACGTCCATCCAGGCGCGCCGATTGCGGTGCTTTCCGGCCCCACCTTCGCGCATGAAGTCGCCGCCGGCCTGCCGACCGCCATCACCCTCGCCTGCGCGGATCAGGCCCTGGGTGCAAGCATCATCGCGCGTCTGGCCCGGCCGGAATTCCGTCCCTATCTTTCCGACGATGTGATCGGCGCGGAAATCGGCGGGGCGGTCAAGAATGTGCTCGCCATCGCCTGCGGCGTGGTTGAGGGCGCGGGGCTTGGCCAGAACGCCCGCGCCGCGCTCATCAGCCGGGGCTTTGCCGAAATGACCCGCTTCGGTCTGGCGCGCGGCGCGCGGGCGGAAACGCTTGCCGGGCTTTCGGGCCTCGGCGATCTGGTCCTTACCTGTTCCTCCACCAGCTCGCGCAACTTCTCACTCGGCAAGGGACTTGGGCAGGGCACAGCGGCCGCCGATCTGCTGGCGGACCGGCGGACCGTGGCGGAAGGCGCATTCACTGCCCCGGTACTTCAGGCCGCGGCCAAGGCGGCGGGCGTCGATATGCCGATTACCGACGCGGTCTGCGCTCTGCTCTCTGGCGCACACTCAGTGAGCAAGGTCGTCGATGCCCTCCTCGCCCGCCCCCTCCGGCAGGAAAACGGCCAGTGACAAGCGGGGGAAATTCTGGTCCGCTTCCCCCTCGGATGGACAGGGCAATTTACATCCGCGCGGCACTTCGCGATAAGCGGCCTCTTTAGGCAGAGGGGCGAAATTTTGGCGGGTGCGATTTCTCCCGAAAGCCCGGCTGGTGCGCCGTCCGCTGAACAGCAGGACATTGCCGCGCTGGCCAAGGGCGGACGGGTCAATTTCGTCGGCTTCCTGTTGCGCCTCGCCGCGCGCCTGCCATTCCTTTTCATCGCCGGCCGCGTCTATGGCGCAGAGACGCTGGGCCGCGCGTGTACCGATGTCTCGGCCTTCGCCGTCGATGGGGCCGAGTTCCGAGCGGTAGCGGTACGCCTGCTCGAGGTGATAGCCGAGGATCTCCTCGAACTCCTGCTCGCGGTCGCGCTCGCGGTTTACCTCCTCCGCCCAGGCGACGAACCGCTCGTGGAGCTGGGC
>CBHCMH010000289.1:0-3429 GCA_965974445.1 uncultured Rhizorhapis sp. | reverse complement strand
AACCCATCGACCTTCTCCCGCTCAACGCAAGTTTCGCTTGGCGCGCCGGCCTCGCCGCGCCTGACGGCGTCCGGAGCAATACCGATTGTGCAGCGGGGAAGTAGCAGGGCGAGCGGCCCTTGACCTAGTCTGGTCAGACGTCGCCCCGCCTGGCGTCCTTTTCCTACATAATTGTCTTTCCTGTCACTGTTCCAGAGGCCTCCATCATGAGCCAAGAACCGAGCCTTGCGCCGGAATTCGGCCCTGTCCTGCAAGGACTTGCCCAGACACCTCCCATTCCGACGCTCCCGGTCGAAGCCGTGCGGGCCATGTTCGAACAATTCAACTTCGGCGAGGATGAAGCACTTGCAGAAGTGCGCGACCTGCAAGTCGATGGCGCGGCAGGGCCGATCGCCGCCCGCTTCTATCGCCCGCTCGGCGATCCGCGCGGGTTGATGCTCTTCTATCATGGCGGCGGATGGGTGGTGGGCAACCTCCAGAGCCACGACAAGGCCGTGCGCGCCCTGGCAAATCGCTCGCAATGCGCCGTTCTGGCGGTCGATTATCGCCTTGCGCCCGAACATGTCTTCCCCGCTGGTCTGGAGGATTGCTACGCGGCGCTGCAATGGGCGGACCGGCACAAGGGCGAACTGGGCCTGGGCGACATCCCGCTGGCCGTCGCGGGCGACAGCGCCGGTGGCAACCTGGCAGCCGCCGTCGCTGTCATGGCGCGCGACCAGAAAGGGCCCGCACTGGCGGCGCAACTGCTGATCTATCCCGCGACCAGCGGTGGTCAGGATAGCCCGTCCTACACCGAAAGAGGGACCGGCGGCCTGCTCACCGCAGCCGACATGATATGGTTCTGGAATCATTATGCGCCGGAGGGCACGGACAGGAACGATCCCAGGATGTCGGTTCTTCTGACCGAGGATCTTCGCCAATTGCCTCCGGCGGTGCTGATCATAGCGGAATTCGATCCGCTTCGGGACGAGGGACTTGCCTATGGCCGAAAGCTGGCGTCAGCGGATGTTGCGGTAACCGTCCACCATTATCGCGATCTGCCCCACGGCTTCATGACCTTTTATCAGATATCGCCCGCCGCAGCCGGGGCGCTGGACGAGATGGCCGCCAGCCTGAAGAGCGTTTTCGACGAGGAGTTGAGAGTTTCATGACCAGACAAGCAGTTATCACCGGGGGGGCGCGCCCTGACGGCATTGGTTGGGCCGCCGCGCTGGCAATGGCAGACGCGGGATATGAAGTCGTCGTAACGGGCGTTTCCGATCAGGAGGTCAGCGGCGCGGCGAACCATGCGGGCATCAGCGCCAAGGTGCTGGACGTCCGCAACGATGACGCGGTCAAGGCCTTCTTCTCCGAGTTCGATCGGATCGACGCGCTCGTCAACTGCGCAGGGGCCGCCGATCCCAGCAGTGAATTCACGCCCGAAGGTTTCGCCCGCATCCTTGACATCAATCTGACCGGCACGCAGCGCTGCTGCCTTGCGGCGCGCGATCTGCTCGCGGCGGCCAAGGGTGCGATCGTGAATGTCGGTTCGCTCTATTCCACGTTCGGCAGCGCCGGGACGCCTGCCTATTCCGCCAGCAAGGGCGGCATAGTCCAGCTGACGAAATCGCTTGCCGTGGCCTGGGCGCCAGACATCCGCGTAAATGCCGTCGCGCCTGGCTGGATTCAGACGGGCATGGCAAAGCCGGTGTTCGAGAACAAGCAATGGGCCGACATGCTGCTCGCGCGATTGCCTATGAAGCGTTTCGGCGAACCTGGAGATCTGGCCGATCCGATCCTCTTTCTGTGTTCGGACGCGGCGCGCTACGTCAATGGGGTGCTGCTGACGGTCGACGGCGGCTACAGCTGCAGCGGATAGAGCGATCCGAAAATCGCGGAAAACAAGAAATGCAGAACAGCGATCTGATTCAATCAGATCGCTGTTCTGGTCGTTGGAGGGAGGCGGATCAGGTGGCCCGCCCGCCCGCGGCGAGCCATTGCAGGGCCGCCTCCTCATTATCGAAATATTCGAAGCGGTCGTCCTTCAGGAAACGGCGGTTCTGCATCTTGAGCAGGGTGGAACTCATGACCATGGCCGTTCGCCCCAGAAACACGTGATCCTCCTTCTGCGCCAGACGGGCCAGGGCATCGGCGACCTCAGGCGTGCGCACTTCGCATAGGGAACCGTCCATCAGGCAATCATGGTGAGCGCCGACAATGGACCGAACGTGCTTCACGTCCCGGGCAAATTGATCGACGACCTCAAGCGTCCAGAAACCATAGGACGAAAGACGGACAATATTCAGCTCATGGTCAAAATCTATGCTGTAAAAGCCTTCCAATATCCTCATGGCATCCGATCACTTCTGCGTCGCACCATGGCGGTGACCTTACCTCTTCCCTCCATGCAGGCCTAATCACCGAACGGCAAGCTGATAATGACCGCGTTCGGCCCCTCTCTCGCCGAACGCCATGCCGCCTCCAATGCTTCGCGCGCATCCTGCGGCGCGACCGGCCCGGTGCATGGCAAGCCAAAGCCGCGGATCAGGTCGGCCAGGGAACCGCCGGTTTCGCGAAAGTCCATGCCGGCATAGTTGGGCGCATTGCGTCCCCCCACCGGCTTTGCGCGTTCCGCATAAGCCCGGGAAAAATAGCGGGTCGACCCATAGCCGCCATTGTCCAGGATCACGAACGTAATTGGCAATCTTTCCGCCACGGCGGTCCAGAGGCCGTGGAGGCCAAAGCGTAACGCGCCGTCCCCCAGCACGCAGGTAACCGGCCCGCCCGAACCCAGCGCAGCCCCCACGGCCGCGCCGGTTCCCCAGCCCAGCGAACCCCCCGTCGCCCCGATATATCGTCCGCCATCGCCCGATCGCAGCGCTCCCAGAAGGGCAACCGATCCCATGACGGCTTCGTCGACCACCCAGCCGTGATCCAGCGCGTCGTGAAGCGCGCCAAGCGCGGTTCCATAGGATGCCAATGTCTCGGCAAAGGGATTACCGGGCGGCAATCGGGCCGCCTTCGCCTCGTCGATGAAGGCGCGCCTCTGCCGCATCAGCGCATCATCGGCATCGGACACCGCCTGGAGCAGAGCGGCCAGCAAGGCCGAAGGATCGCAGGCGCAGGACCAGTGGGCGACTCTTGTCTCCTCAAGCTTCGCATGATCGGCATTGACGTGGGCGACGAATTCGGCCCCTGGGAAATAGGGGTTCGGTCGCGGATGCCCCTCCGGAATGAAACGTCCCCCGACCACCAGCACGAAATCCGCCCGCGCCTCTGCGACGCTGCCGTAGAGTCCGGTCATTCCTCCCAGGAAATTCGGATGGCCAGGCGATATGGCAAGCCTGTCATTGAAGCCCGGCTCCGCCGCGACCGCGATTTGATGGCGCTCGGCAAGCGCGGCCAGCGCATCCGCACCGCCATGGCGCCGCACCTGGCCGCCCGCGACGA